>CAXBPJ010000200.1:0-4157 GCA_963977325.1 uncultured Brevundimonas sp.
CCTGAACCAGGGCGTGGATGGCCACCAGCAGGCCCGCGCCGCCCAGCGTCGCGGCGATGGCGCCGCCCAGCCCGAGGCCGCCGCGCCAGATCAGGGCGGCGACGGTCAGGGCCAGAAAGGCGTAGGCCGCGAACAGCAAGCCTTGGGTCAGGGTCTTCATGGGATCGGTCAGCCCGCCTTTCCCCGTGGAATCGGTCAAGTATCAGGGTATCAGGTTCGCGCGACCAGCGACATTCAAGCCGCCGCCGGGCGGTTAAGGACGATTTCGAGGGGATAAGGGCCGATGGAACTGTTCGATCTGACCGGCAAGGTGGCGATCATCACCGGCTCGTCGCGCGGCATCGGCCGGGCCATCGCCGAGCGTCTGGCGGAACATGGCGCGCGGGTGGTGATCTCGTCGCGCAAGGCCGGTCCCTGCGAGGAGGTCGCCGAGGCCATCAACGCCGAGCGCGGCGAGGGGCGGGCCATCGCCATTCCGGCCAATATCGGGTCGAAAGAGGATCTGCAGCGGCTGGTCGACCATACGCGAGCGGCCTTTGGCCGGATCGACATCTTGGTCTGCAACGCCGCCTCCAACCCCTATGCCGGCCCGATGGCGGGGATCGCCGACGAGCAGTTCGAGAAGATCCTGCAGAACAACATCATCTCCAACCACTGGCTGATCCAGATGGTGGCGCCGGAGATGCTGGAGCGAGGCGAGGGGGCGATCACGGTGATCTCCTCCATCGGCGGGATGCGCGGCAACGCCCTGATCGGCGCCTATAACATCTCCAAGGCCGCCGACATGCAGTTGGTCCGCAATCTGGCGGTGGAATGGGGCGCGCAAGGGGTCAGGGTGAACTGTGTGGCGCCGGGCCTGGTCCAGACCGACTTCGCCAAATACCTCTGGGAGAACCCCGAGCTGTTGAAGACGGTCACCGACCCGGCGCCGCTGAAGCGGATCGGCCAGCCGGACGAGATCGCCGGCGCGGTCGTCTATCTGTCGGCGCCGGCGAGCCGCTACATGACCGGCCAGACCCTGGTGGTCGATGGCGGGCTGACCATTGCCTGGTGACCCTGTTCTGCTTGTCATCCCGGACGACGCGAAGCGGCGAGCCGGGACGAGGTGGAACGCGTGGCTGATCTTGTCCCGGACAGGCGCTGGCGCGACTTCCGGGATGACAAGTTTTTCGAGGAGGGGGACAGCGTATGTCGGCTGACGCCCGCATCTCTCTCAGCCGCCGCCTCAAATGGCGGCTGGAGGACGCCTTGTTCGGCCTGTTCGCCGGGGCGATGCGGCTGCTGGATGTCGAGACGGCGTCGAACTTCGGAGCCTGGGCGCTGTCCCGGCTGGGACCGAAAACGGGGACCGAGAAGACCGTCCAGCGCAACCTGCGCCTGGCCTTTCCGGATCTGAGCGAGGCGGAGCGCAAGGCGCTGTCCGTCCGGCACTGGGCCGAGCTGGGACGGCTGGTCGCCGAATTCCCGCTGATGGACCGGATCACCGTCGAGAACGGCCGGATCGTGGTCGAGGGCATGGAGCGGCTGCACGCCATTCGTGACAGCGGCCGGCCATCGGTGATGGTGTCGGGGCACTTCTCGAACTGGGAGGCGATGGCGGCGGCGATCGTGGCCTCGGGCGCGCCGACCCAGATCACCTATCGCGCCGCGAACAATCCCCTGATCGACAAACGCATCATCGACAGCCGCGCGGCCTATGGCGTCCAGCTGTTCGCGCCCAAGGGCGGCGACGGCGCGCGCGATCTGATGACCGGGATGAAGCGCGGCCTGTCGGTGGCGCTGCTGAACGACCAGAAGTTCTCGGAGGGGCCGGACGTGTCGTTCTTCGGCCATCCGGCCAACACGGCCACGGGGCCGTCACGCCTGGCCCAGCGCTTCGGCTGCCCGATCCAGCCGATCACGGTGGAGCGCATCGGGCCGGCGCGGCTGAAGGTGGTGATCCATCCGACGCTGACCGTGCCGGGCACAGGCGACAGGGCGGCGGATGTGGTGGCCGCCACCCAGGCCATCACCGACCTGATCGAGGGTCAGATCCGGGCGCGGCCATGGGAGTGGTTCTGGACCCACAAGCGCTGGCCGCCGGCGGTTTATGCCGCGCTGGACCCCGCCTGATCGGTGGAGCGACGCCGGGGTCCGGCATAGTCCGGCTTCTGCATCCGGCGCCGGTCGGGGCCGAAATAGCCGTCGCATTTGACGAAGGGGCGGGGCCGCAGGATCACCGCCTGAATGCGGTCCAGCATGGCCTTGGCGGTTATCGGCTTGACCACGAACTCGGGGACCCCGGCGTCGCGGGCCTCCTGCACCCGGCTCTTTTCCGAGTGGCCGGTCATCATGATAATCGGCAGATAGGGATTGGCGCTGTCGGGGCTGTTGCGGACCAGGCGCGTGAAGTCGACGCCGTCCAGCGGGGCCATGTTGAAGTCGACAATGGCCAGGTCGAAATGCTGTTCGCGCAGCGCCTGCAAAGCCTGGGCGCCATCCGGCACCTCGCGAATCTTTGAGGCGCCGGCGGAGGCGAGGATGGCCGAGGCGATGGCGCGCATATGCTGGTTGTCGTCCACCAGCAGAATCTGCACGGATTTGAGGAAGGCCATCCGAAGGGGTCCGGTCGGTTTGATTCGCCGCACGCTAGCGGTGGCGCGCGTCCCTGAAAATGGGGCTGGCCGGCCGATGCGCCGCTGTAACCGTTCCCTCCCCGAACTCAATCGACAGGACACCACATCAGGGGTTGAGGCGCGGTAAAGAGCCGCTGGGGCATCGGGGCAACTGGCGGCGCCGCGAGGGGTTTCTATATGCCCAAGCTCCTCCCCGAGCCATCGCGAGACCGCCATGCCGTTCACCGACCAGCCCACCGTCAAGTCCGGCGTCGTCGAGATTCCGCTGCTGGGCTTCGGCACCTGGCAGCTGGAGCCGGAGGACGCTCGGCGCATGGTCGCCGAGGCGCTGAGGATCGGCTATCGCCACATCGACACGGCCTGGATCTACAAGAACGAGAAGGCCGTGGGCGAGGGCATCCGCGACTCCGGCGTGCCGCGCGAGGACATCTTCCTGACCACCAAGATCTGGGTGGCGCATTTCGCCGAGGGCGAGCTGCAGCGCCAGGCGGAGGAGTCGGCCGAAAGCCTGGGCTTCACGCCGGACCTGCTGTTGTTACACTGGCCCAAGACGACGCCGTCCATCGAGCAGACCATCGCCTCGCTGAACGACGCGCAGGAGAGGGGCCTGACCCGCTCGATCGGGGTGTCGAACTATCCGTCGAAGGAATTCCGGCGGGGGGCCGAGGGGTCCAAGGCCCCGCTGGTCACCAACCAGGTGGAGTACCCCTACCTGTCGCTCCACAGCCTGATCGCCACGGCCAACGAGCTGGGCTCGACCATCACCGCCTGGTCGCCCCTGGCCCAGGGCAAGATCGCCGACGATCCGACGATCAAGGAGATCGCCGAGGCGCACGGCAAGACGCCGGGTCAGGTGACCCTGCGCTGGATCGTCCAGCAAGGCGTCATCGCCATCCCGCGCACCACCAAGGAAAGCCGGGCGCGCGAGAACTTCGACATCTTCGACTTCGAACTGACCGGCGAAGAGATGGACCGCATCCACGCCTTGGCCACGCCGGAAGGTCGGCTGGGCGACTGGATCGATCCGGAATTTCAGTGGGACCGGGATTGATCCTATTTCTTCTCCCCATTCCGCAGGAATGGGGAGGTGGCGCGGCGAAGCCGTGACGGAGGGGCGCGACGGCGAAGCCGGCGCTCGCGGTCGACAGCCCCTCCACCGCTGCGCGGTCCCCCTCCCCATCGCTGCGCGACGGGGAGGAAAAGCTTCTGGCCCCGCCCCCGCGCCGTCTGCTATCTGCCGCCCATGTTCGTCTTCGGGACCCGTCCGATCGTGATTAGCCGCCCGGCGTAGCGCCCGAGGGGAGTTCCCCAGCGCCCGCCGGGTTCGACGCTCCCGCCCGACGATCACACGACGAGACCCAGATGGCTGATACCGACACTCCCGCCCGCGATTACCGCGACACCGTCTTCCTGCCGGAGACGCCGTTTCCCATGCGGGGCGGCCTGCCGCAGAAGGAGCCGGCGATCATCGAGGCCTGGGGCGATCTGTACGGCCGGCTGCGGGCCGAGCGGCAGAGCCAGAACGCGCCGCTGTATGTGCTG
>CAXBPJ010000201.1:0-4152 GCA_963977325.1 uncultured Brevundimonas sp.
TGGCCGCTAAGCCCGGCCCGTCGCTCGGCTGTCACGCGCGGGCGCCAAGGACCCCCTTTGCCAGACCGCCTTCGAGAGCCTGCCGTGTCCAAATCCCCGCTGATCGCCGCCGTCTCGGGCCTGGTTCTGCTCGCCCTCCCGGCCATCGCCCAGGAGCCTATGCCGACGGCCCGCGCCCCGGCCGAGACATCGGTCCAGCGCCCGGCCCTGGTGGTGATGATCGTCATCGACCAGTTCAGCGCCAATCTGATGAACCAGCACCGCGGCCGCTTCACGGACGGCTTGAAGCGGCTGATCGACGGCGGGGTGGTCTATCCGAACGGCTATCAGGCGCAGGGGCTGACCGAGACCTGTCCCGGCCATTCGACGGTCCTCACCGCCGCCTTCCCGACCCATACCGGTATTCCCGCCAACGACTGGATCGACACGACGACCGGCGAAGAAGTCTATTGCCTGGCCGCGCCCGACAACGCCCTGGCCGACGGCGACCTGAGCGAGAACGGCCGGGTCGGCCCGGAGGCGCTCAAGCTCGACGCCCTGGGCGACTGGTTGAAGGCGGCCAGTCCCGAGAGCCGCGTCTACGCCGTGTCGGGCAAGGACCGCGGGGCGATCACCTTGAACAGCCATACCGGCGCTCGGCCGGGCGAAGACATAGCTGAAAAGATGGCGCCGATCGCGGGGCTGAACAGCCAGATCAGCGAGGGTTTCCGGATCGCGCCCGCCGCGTGGGCGTACTCGAGCGAGGCCTGCCGCGCGCTGGAGGGCCGCTGGACCATCGGCGGCCGCGAGTTCGCCTCGACCGTGCCGCCGGCCAATTTCGCCGTCGATTCCTCGCCCCTGCTGGACGAACTGACGTTGCAGGCGGCCGAGCATCTGATCGACGGCCAGCGGCTGGGCCAGCGGGGCGTCACCGATGTGCTGGGCGTCAGCCTGTCGGCTACTGACCGCATCAGCCACGGCTATGGCTCTCAGGGGCCGGAGATGTGCGAACAGATGCATCGTCTGGACCTGGCGTTGGGCCAGTTCCTGGGGCGGCTGGACCAGCTGCCTGGGCCGGTGCTGGTCGCCCTGACCGCCGATCACGGCGGCGCCGACTTTCCCGAACGTACCGCCCTGCGCGGCCATGCCGAGGCGCGGCGCGGCGACCGCGAACCAACGCCGCCCTGCGCGAGCGTTTCGACCTGGACGCCGACCCCC
The DNA here is from genome assembly GCA_963977325.1 of uncultured Brevundimonas sp. Classification (GTDB taxonomy): domain Bacteria; phylum Pseudomonadota; class Alphaproteobacteria; order Caulobacterales; family Caulobacteraceae; genus Brevundimonas. Next base: position 1,198 of record CAXBPJ010000201.1, read on the forward strand.
TGATCTCCGACGGCATGCTCTATGTCGTGGATGGCGAGCGCCGGGCGCTGCCGGACCCGCTGAAGAGCCAGGTGGCCGCCGCCGCGGTCGAACTGATCCGCGCAGAGCCGACCGTGGCCGGAGCCTGGACCCGGGCCGAGGTTCTGGCCGAGCCCATGCCGGCCGCGAACGCCGATCCGGAGGAGCTGACCCTGATCCAGCGCTTCCGCCTGAGCGCCGACGCCAAGCGCGGCGGTGATGTCATGATGGCGCTGCATCCCTGGATCACGCCGGGGCAGGGTCGCGTCGGCGGCTCGATCGCCGGCCACGGTACGCCCTGGGACCACGACCGCCGGGTGCCGATCCTGTTCTGGTGGTCGGGCGCGGCGCCCCAGGAGCGCTATTCCCCGATCCGCACCGTGGACATCGCCCCGACCCTGGCCAACGCCATCGGCGTCGCCGTGCCCGAGGGCCGCGACGGCCGCTGCCTGGCTCTCGACGACCTCGCGTCGACCTGTCCGGACTAGAGACGCGCGGCTTTCGAGCCCCTATCTGTCGGCGGACATGACCGACCTGTTCGAAGCCTCCGGCATCCATCCGCCCGACGCGCCTCTGGCCGACCGTTTGCGCCCGCGCGCGCTGGAGGAGGTGGTGGGCCAGGATCACCTTCTGGGCGCCGAGGGGCCGATCCGGCGGATGGTCGAGGCTGGGCGGCTGGGGTCGATGATCCTGTGGGGGCCGCCGGGCACGGGCAAGACCACCATCGCTCGCCTCCTGGCCCAGGCGGCGGGCTATCAGTACCAGCAGATTTCGGCGGTCTTCTCCGGCGTCGCGGACCTGAAGAAGGCGTTCGAACAGGCGCGGGTGCGCCGCGCGGCGGGGCAGAGCACCTTACTGTTTGTGGACGAGATCCATCGCTTCAACCGCGCCCAGCAGGACGGCTTCCTGCCCTTCGTGGAGGAGGGAGTGGTCACCCTGGTCGGCGCCACGACCGAGAATCCGTCGTTCGAGCTGAACGGCGCCCTGCTGTCGCGATCGCAGGTGTTCGTGCTGAAGCGGCTGGACGACGTGGCGCTGGGCCGGCTGCTGGACCGGGCCGAGGCGCATGAGGACAGGGCGCTGCCGCTGACCCCGGAGGCGCGGCAGGCCCTGCTGGCCCTGGCTGATGGCGACGGCCGCTATCTGCTGACCATGGCCGAGACCCTGTTCGCCTTGCCGGAGACGGTGGGGACGTTGGATGTGCAGGGGCTGGCGGGGACGTTGCAGCGGCGCGCGCCGGCCTACGACAAGAGCCGCGAGGAGCACTACAACCTCATCTCCGCCCTGCATAAGTCGGTGCGCGGCTCGGACCCGGATGCGGCGCTTTACTGGCTGGCGCGGATGCTGAACGGCGGCGAGGACCCGCTGTATCTCGCGCGGCGGATCGTGCGCATGGCGGTCGAGGACATCGGCGAGGCCGACCCTCTGTCGATCCTGGTCGCCAACGCGGCCAAGGACACCTACGACTTCCTGGGATCGCCGGAAGGGGAATTGGCCCTGGCCCAGGCGGTGGTGCATCTGGCCACCGCGCCCAAGTCGGTGGGGGTCTATGAGGCCTACAAGGCCGCGGCCCGCGCCGCCCGCGAGACCGGCAGCCTGATGCCCCCGGCACATATCCGCAACGCCCCGACCAAGCTGATGAAGTCGCTGGGTTACGGCAAGGGGTACCAGTACGACCCGGATACGCCGGAGGGCTTTTCCGGCGCGAACTATTTTCCCGACGAGATGGACCGGCGGGTGTTCTACAAGCCCAGGGGCGAGGGCCACGAGGCCAAGATTCGCGAGCGGCTGGACCGCTGGGCCGCGCTGCGCGCCGGCATGACCGACAGGACGGGGGACGATCAGGCGTGATTTCGAGTTTGGGGTCAGGGCGCGAGCGCTGGCTGATTGCCGTCGCAGGCCTGCTGGCGCTTATCGGCGTGGGGCTGCTGGCGCTGGCGTGGACCACGCCGTGGCACAGTGACGGACCGGCCTATTTCGCGGCCCTGGACGGCATCCGCGAGGGCCTCGGATCGTCGCCGGGCGCGGCCGACTATCAGGCCGCGACCGTACGGTTCGACCAGCTGAACGATCAATATCGGACGCCGAAATGGCGCTATGCCGACCTCGGTTACGCCGCCCTGGCCTGGGCCGCGCTGCTGGGCGCGGTGTTCCTGTTGAGACGCCGGTTCGGGGCCACCCTGCCGACGGTGGCCGGGCTGGGCCTGCTGCTGCTGGGGGTGCTGGCCTCGGCCTGGCATCCAATCCGTCGCCACCAGGTCCCGGACTGGCTCGACACCTTCGCGACGGCCCAGTTCGGCGCCTTCGCTCTGATCGCCGTCATCGGGCCGATCGTGGTGGGGCTGGCGCTGGCGCCGATTTTCTTCACCAGGCGCGAACCCGGGCCGCCGTGGACGCTGCGGGGGCGCGGCTGGGGCGCCTCGGCGCTGTTCAGCCTGATTTATGTGCCGGCCGTGCTGGGCGCTCTGATCGTGCTGCCTTCGGCGATCCAGCCCGGCGGATGGGCGGCCTCGACCGGCGCCGGACTGATCCTCTGGTCCATGCTCAACGGCCGCGCTATCTGGCTCGGACGGGATCCTGCCCAGGCTTAGCCTTCCAACGCGTCTTCGGCCTCAGGCATGTCCGGGGCCGGCGCGCGAGCCGTCTCCAGCGCCGCGATCTGCTCGGCCAGCTTGCGGCGCATCAGGGCCGGGCGTCGCCAGGGGCGCAGGCTGTCGCCGCCGGCGATCGGGTCGCCCAGATGGTGTTTGGCGATGAAGCCGGCCAGCGCGCCCAGAGCCTGAGACTTCAACGGCCGCAACCGGCGCGCGGTCGCCTCGAGCGCCCGCACGCCGCCAACCAGTCCGTCGGCCTTGACGGCACTCGCAACCGCCGTGTCCTCGACCCCAGCCAATGGGCGATCAGGCGGTGCCGGAAGGTGGCCACGCAGGCTTCGCC
>CAXBPJ010000202.1:0-4150 GCA_963977325.1 uncultured Brevundimonas sp.
TCGACCCGGTCCAGCGGCACCGGCGTCTGAGCCGCCGCCCCGGTCGCCATGGCGCCTAACGCCAGGGCCGCGGCCACACCACGCGCCCAGCGGTTCATGCTCTCGATCATCCCGTCCTCCCCGGTGTTTCCCCGAGCAGGCGTCAGGCAAAGGTTTGCGTCAAGCGGGCGGCGCCACCACCCGCCGCAGCAGCGCCATCACCGCCGCCTCATCCTCGAACCGCGCCACGACGGGCCAAGCCGCGCGCGCCATTCCGGCGGCAGGCGCACCCAGTCCTTTTCGGTGGTCACCAGCCCGGCCCCGCGCGCCGCGGCCTGATCCGCCAGCGCCTTGAGGTCGCGCTCCGAAAACGCCGCGTGGTCCGGAAACCCGGCGAAGTCGATCAGGTCGCAGCCGGCGGCGGTCAGCGCCCGCTCCACCTTCCACGGCTTGGCGATTCCGGCGAAGCCCAGGTGCGGCCCCGACGGCGGCGGGCCGGCCGGCTCCAGCCGCGCGATGAATACCGGGAGGTCCCGGAACAAGGCGTGCAGTTCGGGGTCCAGTTCCGGCGCGTCCCCCGGCAGTAGCACGATCACCGCATCGGCCCGCGCCAGTCCCGTGGCCAGCGGCTCGCGCATCGGCCCGGACGGAAACACCGCCCCGTCGCCGAACGGCCATTCGTCGTCGCGGGTCTCGCCATCGACCACGATCAGGGACAGCGCCTTCTTCAGGCTCGGATTCTGATGTCCGTCATCCATGACCAGGACAGCCGCCCCCTCCCCGGCCGCCGCCCGCGCCCCCGCCGGCCGGTCGCGCGCCACCCACACCGCCGCCTCGGTCGCCAGCAGCAGAGGCTCGTCGCCCACATCGGCGGCCGTGTGCGTGGCCGGATCGACCCGCACCGGCCCCTCGAGGCGGCCGCCGTGCCCCCGCGTCAGGCCGTGCGCCTCGACGCCCTCGGCCCGGAGCAGCCGCAAGAGCTCACGCGCCACCGGCGTCTTGCCCGAGCCGCCGACCGTCAGATTGCCGACCGAGATCACCGGCGCGCCTGGATCGACCGGCGTCCCCCTGGCCATCCGTCGCGCCGTCGCCCCGGCCCACGCCCACGACAGCGGCCGCAGCAGCATACGCGCCACCGGCGCATGCGACCGCTCGCGCCGATACCACCAGCGGGGGGTGGACAGTTTCACCGTCCTCGGCCGCCGTTGGTCCGCGCCGGAGCGGGCGGCAACAGGGGCTGCAGCGCGGCCCACAGCCGGTCCAGATCGGCGTCCGCCGCCGTTGCCGCCCGCCGCGCCCGCTCGCCCATCGCCTGGGCCATCGGCGGATTGTTCAGCAACGGCCCCAGCACCGTGGTCAGGTCATGCGGGCAGGGCACGATCTGTACCCCGCCGGCCGCCAGCAGGTCGGCGTAGACGCCCTTCCAGTTTCCAACGTCCGGCCCGCTGACCGCCGGCTTGCCCAGCCGCGCGGGCTCCAGCGGATTGTGCCCCCCGACCATGCCGGTCCCCAGCGCCGGTCCGAACGAGCCGCCCAGGACCACGACGTCGGCCAGCCGCAGGAACAGCCCCATCTCCCCCAGCGTATCGGCCAGATAGAGGTCGGTCTCCGCCGTGATCGGCTCGCCGCGCGAACGGCGCGCGAACTGATAGCCCTCGGCCGCCAGCGCCTCGCCCACCCCGTCCGCCCGTTCCGGGTGGCGTGGGATCAGGATCAGGAACAGCCGCTCGTGCAGGGCGTCCAGGGCCCGCACGATGGCGATCTCCTCGCCCGCGTGGGTCGAGGCGGCCACCACCACCGGCCGGTCGCCGATCGCGGCCGACAGCGGCGCGAAGGCCGAGCTGTCGTGGCCGAGCGGCCCGCCCGCCAGCTTCAGGTTGACCAGCCCGTCCACCCGCGCGCCGAGGCCCTGGAACCGCTCGGCCGCCTCCCGGTCTTGGGGCAGGATCAGGTCGAACTGGCCGAACAGCGCCTCGGCCGTGCCCCGGAACCGGCGCCAATTGGCCGCCGACCCCTCGGTCATCCGCGCGCTGACCAGGGCCAGCCGCACGCCCCGCTCATGCGCCTGGCCGATCAGATTGGGCCACAGCTCGCTCTCCACGAAGATCGCCGCCGAAGGGCGCCAGTGGTCCAGGAACCGCGCCGCGGCCTCCGGCCCGTCCACGGGCGCGAATTGATGGATCACCCCCTCGGGCAGCCGCCGGGCCAGCACCTCGGCGCTGGTCACCGTGCCGGAGGTGACCAGCACGCCCAGGTCCGGCCGCTTCTGGCGCAGCCGCTCGATCACCGGCAGCAGGGACAGGGCCTCGCCGACGCTGACCCCGTGCAGCCAGACCAGCGGCCCCGGCGGACGCGGCGCCGACGCCTGCCCCAGCCGCTCCAGAAACCGCTCGGGGTGCTCCTTGCCGCGCCGCACGCGCATCTCCAGCAGGCGCGGCGCATAGCGCTCCAGCCCGCTGGTGATCCAACGGTAGAGGTCCAGCGCCCAGCTCATGCGACGACCCCCGTGTTGGGCGTCGCGCCCACCAGCCGGTCGGCCCGGGCCTCGACCGCGTTCAGCCGCTCGGTCCATAGCGGAACCACGCCGGCCGGCTCCAGCCCCTCGGGATAGTGGTCCAGGTCCCAGACGATGGCCCCCCGTCCGAACGGCAGCGGCAGCATGGCCCGGTCCCAGCTGTTCAGCCGGATCGCCGGCTTGCACGCCAAGCCGATGAACAGCACCGGCCGTTTCGACAGCCGCGCCATCAGCGGCAGCCCCTCGCCCATGGTCCGGGCCGGCCGGCGCGGGCCGTCGGGCGTGATGGCCAGCGCCCCGGTCCGCAGCCAGCGCAGGGCGTCGCGCATGGCCGCCGAGCCCCCCTTGGCCCGCTCGGGCGCCGCCGCCTTCCGGGACGAGCCCCTTATCGCCGGTATGCCCAGCCGGGCCACGGCGTCGGCGATGAACTGGCCGTCGGGCGACAGCGAGATCAGCGCCCGCGCCTCCTGACCGTGCGTCGGCCAGGCGGCGCGTGACAGGCCGATCCTCTGGTGCCAGAAGGCGCAGATCACGCCGCCGCCGGCGTCCCAAACCGCTTCGGCCTTGTCCCGGTCCTGATGGGTCCAGCGGATGGTGGCGAAACAGAGCCGCATCCATTCGGCCAGCACGACGGCCAGGACGCCGCGGACCACGGGATTCCTCAACGGCCTCACGCCGGCGCTCCCTCGAGGTTCTGCTGGCGAACCAGACGGGCGTACAGCCCGCCGGCCCGGCTAAGGACATCATGCGCGCCTGTCTCAACGACCCGCCCGCCCTCCAGCACATGGATGCGGTCGGCGTGACGCACGGTCGACAGACGGTGGGCGATCATCAGGGTGGCGCGCCCGGCCATCAGCCGCTCCAGCGCCGCCTGCACCAGGGCCTCGCTCTCGGTGTCCAGCGCCGAGGTGGCCTCGTCCAGCAGCAGGATCGGCGCGTCCTTCAGGAAGGCTCGGGCTATGGCGATCCGCTGCCTCTGCCCGCCCGACAGCCGCACCCCGGCCTCGCCCGCGCGGGTCTGGTATCCCTCGGGCAGGGCCATGATGAAGTCATGCGCCGCCGCCGCCCGAGCCGCCGCCTCGATCTCGTCCTGGCGGGCGCCCGGCCGGGCGTAGCCGATGTTGTAGGCCAGGGTCTCGTCGAACAGGAACGGCTCCTGGGTCACTAGGGCGATCTTGGCGCGCAAGGACTCCAGCGTCACGTCGCGCACATCCTCGCCACAGACCCGCACCGCCCCGCCGGTCGCCTCATAGAAGCGGGGGATCAGGCTCAGGATCGTCGATTTGCCTCCGCCCGACGGCCCGACCAGCGCCACCGTCTCCCCCGGCGCCACCGTGATGGACACGTCCGAAAGCGTCGGCGTGGCCGAGGAATAGGCGAAGCTGACGTTCTGGAACGCCACCGCGCAGGCTCCCTCCGGCAGCACCTTCGCGCCTGGCCTGTCAGCGATGGTCGGCTGCACGTCCAGCACCCCGAACAGCCGCCGCGCGGCGGTCAGCCCCTCGGACATCACCGTCTGCAGATTGGCCAGGTTCCGCAGCGACTGGGCCGCGATCAGCAAGACGGCGATGAAGGCCGTGAAGGCGCCGATGGTCATCGCCCCCGACTGCGCCCGCCAGCCGGCGTAGGCCAACACCGCCGCCAGCACGAACATCG
>CAXBPJ010000203.1:0-4149 GCA_963977325.1 uncultured Brevundimonas sp.
CGGCACGCTTCTTGGCCTTCTCACCGCCAGTCCCCGGTGGGGAGACGCGCCGCCAGCGCCCGCGCGGCGAAGGGCTCGAACCGCTCGCCGACGCCGAACAGGGCGGCCGAAGGCGCGCCGTCGGGACCCGGGGCGATCAGCAGTTGGACCGCACCCCCGGTGAAATCATGGGCGCGCGCCCAGGCCCGGGTCGCCTCGCCACCGGGAATGTCGTCACCTTTGCGAACCAGATGGATCGGCCGCGCACCGTGGCCGGTCTCGGCGGCGATCAGGGTGTCGGCCATGGGCGGTCTCCGGGTTGGTTAACCGATCGTTGACGCCGCCGCGCGATGCTGGAGGCTGATCCTCGCCCGGCACGTCTGGAGCCTCCATGTCGCGCACCCTCGCCGCCCTCGCAACCGCCGCCCTGATGACCACGGCTGGATCCGCTATCGCCCAGAGCCCGGCGGCCCCGGCGCAGCCCGCCATCGCGGCTCCCCGTCCGGCGACGGCCGAAGAGCGCGCCGCCTATGATCGTCTCGACCCCCTGGTCCGCTCGGCTTTCTGGGCCGGGCAGCGCGAGATCGATCCGGCCGACCCTGTGGCGGGCGTGAAGCTGGCCGAGGCGCTGCGCGAGCTGGGCCAGTACGACAAGGCTGCCGAAACGGCCGAGGGCGTGCTGGTCACCCAGCCGCACAACGTGGACGCCATGCTGGAGGTCGGCCGCGCCCACATCGCCCGGGGCCAGGCGTTCTACGGCATCCGCCGGCTGGAAGAGGCGCGCGACCTCGCCCCGCGCGACTGGCGACCGCTGTCGCTGCTGGGCGTCGCCTACCAGCAGGTCAGCCGCCATGAGGAAGCCCGCCAAGCCTGGAACGCCGGCCTGCAGCTGGCGCCCGACAATCCGAATATTCTGACCAACGCGGCCATGGCCCAGGCCACGGCGGGCGACCCGGCGGGGGCCGAGACCCTGCTGCGCCGCGCCGTCGCCCAGCCCGGCGCCGATCTCAAGATGAAGCTGAACCTCGCCCTGATCCTGGGGCTTCAGGGTAAGGCTGCCGAGGCCGAGCAGATCATCCGCCGCGAGCTGCCGCCCGAACAGGCGGAGCGCAACCTCGCCTGGCTGCGCAACCAGACCGGTGGGGCGACCGCCGGACAGGCGCGCACCTGGAACAGCCTTGAGGGGCGCTGAGCCGGCGACGGAACCCGCGATGCGCTCGAACATTTCGGGAACATGAGCGACATAGACAATTCCAAACAGGATCCCCAGCCCGGCTCTAACACCGAGAAGGACCCCGCCGACTAGGTCTCGGGCGGCGATCCGATGACGGGCGCCCAGGCCTCCTATCTCAAGACCCTGTCGGAAGAGGCCGGCGAGCCCGAGGCCTTCGCCGACAAGGCCGAGGCGTCACGCCGCATCGACCGGCTGAAAGCCGGGCTTGGCCGCGAGGACTAGCCGAACCTGAGCGCCATCAGGGGAATGACAATGTCTTCCTCGTCATCGAGGTGGCGCGCCAGCGGCGCGGCGGCGCGGTCGAGGACTTCGGCCAGGCGGAGGGCGGCGTCCTCAGCCGAGGTCCGCGTGGTGGCCGCCTGATGAAAGGCGCGGCCGTGCTCAGCCAGGGCCTCGAGGTGGGCGTGGACGGCGTCGTGGTCGCGGTCGAGCAGGTCTATGCCGGCCTCAATGCGCGGCTCGATCCGGCGGAACTGTGGAAAGTAGTGGCCGCTCTCGATGCGGTGGTGGCCGTCCAGGTGCTGGAGGAAGCCGCCCAGCGTCGGGATCAGGCGCAGGTGCAGGCCGGCGGCGTCAGTCTCGCCGGAGCGGTAGGCGGCAATGGCCTGGTCCATCGCGGTCTGAGCCTGGCGAAACCCCTGATGCATGCCCAGCCAGTGCGCTGCGAGCGGCGGCAGGGTTTGGTCGGACCAGCGGTCTCGCGGCAATTGCGCAAGCAGCGAGCGGTGTTCGGTCGGCAGGCCTTCGCGCCGATCCAGCGCGTCAGACTGTGTATCAGACGACAGCCGTAGTCGCGGCGATGAAGCCGCCTCCGAGCAGGCGATCTGGATCGGCAGAGTCGTAGAGGGCGCAGGCCTGGCCAGGAGCGACGCCCTCCTCGCCCGCATCGAAGATCACGCCCACGGCGCCGTTCTCCACAACCATCCGGGCCGGCGACGGCTCGCGCGTCGAACGCACGCGCGCCAGCACCGGCCGACCGGCCTCGGCCGCCTTCGCCATGTCGGCCTCGTCACCCAGCCAGTTGGTCTCTTCCAGGGTCAGCGACGCGGTCAGCAGGGCCTCGCGCGGCCCGACCACGACACGCCGCGCCTCGGGCTCCAGCCGCACCACGAACAGCGGCTCGCCCACGGCGACGTTAAGGCCCCGGCGTTGGCCGATGGTGTAGTCGGTGATGCCGCCGTGCGACCCCAGCACCCGGCCGTCCATGTGCACGATCTCGCCCGCCTCGCGCCCCTGCGGCCGCAGCCGGTCGATCAGGGTGCGGTAGTCGCCCGAGGGCACGAAACAGATGTCCTGGCTGTCCGGCTTGGCGGCGATCCTGAGACCCAGTTCGGCGGCCACGCCCCGCACCTGGGGCTTCTCCAGATCGGCCAGGGGAAAGCGCAGATAGTCCAGCTGAGCCCGCGTGGTGGCGAACAGGAAATAGGACTGGTCGCGCGAGGGGTCGATGGCCTTGCGCATCTGGCTGCGGCCGTCGCCGCCGATCGCGCGGCGGACATAGTGGCCGGTGGCCATGGCCTCGGCGCCCAGGTCGCGGGCCACGTCCAGCAGGTCGCGGAACTTGACCGTCTGATTGCAGCGGATGCACGGCACCGGGGTGCGGCCCATCAGATAGCTGTCGGCGAACTGGTCGATCACCGCGTCGCGGAACCGGCTCTCGTAGTCCAGCACATAGTGGGGGATGCCCAGGGTCTCGGCCGCCAGCCGGGCGTCGTGGATGTCCTGGCCGGCGCAGCAGGCGCCCTTCCTTTTCAACGCCGCTCCGTGGTCGTAGAGCTGCAGGGTCACGCCCACGACCTCATAGCCGGCCTTGTGCAGCAGGGCGGCGACCACAGTGGAGTCGACGCCGCCGGACATGGCCGCCACCACCCGCGATCCGACCGGCAGGCCGACGGCCGCGCGCGCGGAGGCGATCGCCGCATCCATGTCGGGGCGGGCGATGTCAGGGACCGGGCAGAGGGGCTCGGCGAGGGTCATGGCCGCTATCTAGTCGCCGAACCGCGCGATTTCGAGGCCCGAACAATTCCCGCTTGACCAGATGTAACCCATAGGTGATATGTCACCTCAGGGTTACAGGGAGCGTTCCGTGGATCGCAAGGTCTCCAAAAAGGCGGGAAAACCCGTCTTCAACAGAAAGCTGGCGCTGATCATCGTCGCCGCCATGGCCGGTGTGGCGTCGGCCATGATCGCCCTGTTCCTGACCAACGAGGACCGGTCGAGCGGCTGGACCGCCGTCGCGCCGCTGGTGGCCATGGCCGCCATCCTGGCCGGCGCCGCAATTTTCGTCTTCGCGCTCAGCATGGGGGCGGCGCGAGAGATGGCGTCGCCCGATCCGAAGACGCCCTATGGCGACCGCCTGCAGCGCGAGCGGCGGGGGCGCCTGTTCGCCCTGCCGCTGTCGGCCTTCATCCTGGGGATGCTCGGCACGATCGCCGTGATGGACGCGGTCTATTTCGGCGAAACGACCGACTTCAGCTGGTGGATTCGGGCGGGCATGATCCTGGTCGTGGCCATAGCCGCCCCTCTGACCCTGGCCGGCTCCTGGCATGAGCGGCGAACGCCCAAGCTGCGTCGCTATCTCGACGACGAGCTGAGCGTGGCCCTGCGCGGCAAGGCCTGGGGCGTGGGCTATGGCGTGCTGATGGGCGGCGCGTGCCTGCTCTACGCCGTGGCCCTGTTCGATCCGCGCCTGGCCATGGTGATGGCGCCCATGACCCTGGCCATCGGATCGGTGGCGCCGGGCCTGTGGTTCGCCATTCTGGACCGCCGGGCCGATCTGGATGAGTGAGCGACGGCTGGAGCCCCGGCTGCGCGAGGCGAGGGTGGCGATGGGCCTGACCCAGGCCGAACTGGCGGAAAAGGCGCGGGTGTCGCGCAAGACCATCAACACAGTCGAGAACGGCGTCTTCACCCCCTCGAAAACCCTGGCCCTGGTG
>CAXBPJ010000204.1:0-4147 GCA_963977325.1 uncultured Brevundimonas sp.
CGCCGGACTTCAGCAGGGCCTTGGTGGGGATGCAACCCCAGTTCAGGCAGATGCCGCCCAGGTTCTCGCGCTCGACGATGGCGACCTTCAGGCCCAGTTGGCTGGCCCGAATCGCAGCCACATAGCCGCCCGGGCCCGAACCGATGACGATGAGATCGAAGTCAGCCACGCGCGTCCTCGCTTCTTCACGAATGTGTCGGCGTCCTCTTAACGCGCGACGGGGGGCGGGGACCACTCCCCTGCCCCGTTGAAACCGAAAGTCAGGCCGAGATGAAGGTGACGAAGGCCTCGCGGTCCACCGCCGAGACATAGATGGAGATGGCTACGGGCATCAGGGCCAGCAGCACATAGGCCGCGAGATGAGCCGCGCCGCGCCACAGCGCCTGGGGCCAGGGGAGGTCGTAATAGCGCGCCGCCGCGACCGTCACATAGGCGAGGAAGGGGAAGACAACGGGCCAGGCCGGCAGTCCCGCCCCCCATTTGTTGGCCAGGGCCAGCAGGATCAGCAGGGCGAAGCCCGTTACATGGGCCCACAGCGCGAAAATGACATGCTCCATCAGCATGCGTCGCCGACCGAAGAAGGGCGCCAGCAGCAGGGCATAGGCGGGCGCCAGCAGCCACACGACATTGGGCAGCCAGGCCGCGAGCCGTTCGGCGGTCACAGCCAGTTCTCGGTTGTTCTGGTTTTCGTAGAGGAGATTCTGGCGATCGTACTCCGTGGTCGCGCGCGCCGCCGCAGCTTCGATGGCTTGAGTGACGCGGGGATCGACACCCGGATCGACCGTGCGCTGCATCCACACCTCAGCCTGTTCGACATTGGTCAGATGCACCGTGACCCCGTCCGGATCGGCGCGGGCGGTGATCGGCGCAGCCGGATCGATCGGCTGGGCGACGAACTGGTACATCGACACCCCGGCGAAGTTCAGCGTCAGCAGGAACAGCGCCGTCATGACCACGAACAGCTTGGTCGGCGACTGATAGACGCTGCCCGCCGCGTCGCGACACGCCTCGAGATAACGCGCTGGCCGGATGGCCAGCGCCAGCAAGGTCCGGGCCGTGCGTCCGTCGATCAGATTGGTCTCGGAGAAGGCTTCCGCCGCCCACTCCCTGAGCGGGCGCGGCGTGGCCTCGCCGTCCTGTCCGCAGGCATGGCAATAGCGGCCTACGCGTGACGCGCCGCAGGCCGCGCAATCATCGACATGGGAGGCGACGACGCCGTCCGCGACCTGATCGACCATCCGCCCCTCCCCCCCTCGCCCCCATTAGAGGCGCGAACGGCGGTTGGGCAAGCACCCAAATCTGCGGGCGTGGATCAGGCCAGCATGGTCACCGGGTCTTCGATCATCTGCTTGAACACCTGCAGGAACTTCGCGCCGACCGCGCCGTCGACCACGCGGTGATCGCAGGTCAGGGTCACGGTCATCACCGTTCCGACCGCCAGCTGCCCGTTCCTGACCACGGGCCGCTGCTCGCCCGCGCCCACGCTCATGATCGCGCCCTGGGGCTCGTTGATGATCGAGGCGAAGCTCTTGATGCCGAACATGCCCAGGTTGGACACCGAGAAGGTGCCGCCCTGAAATTCATCGGGCTTCAGCTTGCGGTCGCGGGCGCGCTTGGCCAGATCCTTGGACTCGGCCGAGATCTGACGCAGCGACTTGGTTTCGGCCTTCCTGATGATCGGGGTGATCAGGCCGCCATCGATCGCCACGGCCATGGCCACGTCGGCGTTGTGGTGCATGGCGATGCCTTCGGGCGTGTAGCTGGCGTTGGCCTCCGGTACGGCCTTCAGCGCCATAGCCGATGCCTTCATGACAAAATCGTTGACCGAGACCTTGACGCCGTCCTTCTCCAGCATCGCATTAACCCGCGACCGGGCGGCCAGCAGGCCGTCGATCTCGCAGTCGATGGTCAGCGGGAAGTGCGGCACGTCGCGGAAGCTGTCGGTCAGGCGCCGCGCGATGGCCTTGCGCATACCGTCCAGCGGCACGAGGTCATAGCTGCCGGCCGGGATGCCCTGCTGCTCCAGCGACTGCACCTTGCGAGCTTCGGCGGCCGGCGCGGACGCGGAGGCGGAAGCCTTGGCGCCGCCCTTGCCGGCGCTCTCGATGTCCGCCTTGACGATACGACCGTGCGGCCCCGTGCCCTTGACCAAGGCGAGGTCCAGACCGGCCTCCTTGGCCAGACGACGCGCCAGCGGCGAGGCGAAAATACGTCCTTTTTCCTCCCCATGCTTGGATGGGGAGGGGGACCGCGAAGCGGTGGAGGGGGGGGGGGGCGGGGGGGGGGGTGGAGGGGCTGGCGGCCACATCCTTGACGTTCGTGCTCGCGGAATCGGCCCCTCCACCGCCTTCGGCGGTCCCCCTCCCCGTTTCACGGGGAGGAGAGGCGCTCGCCTCTTCCTGCTTGGCTTCCGCCTTATTTGGCGCCGGCGCGACGTCGTCGCCCGACAGACGGGCGATCGGCGTGTTGACCTTCACGCCCTCGGTCCCGGCCTCGACCAGGATTTCCAGAATTTCGCCCTCGTCGACGGCCTCGACCTCCATGGTCGCCTTGTCGGTCTCGATCTCGGCGATCACATCGCCGGCCGAGACGGTGTCGCCGACCTTGACATGCCACTTGGCCAGCACGCCCTCCTCCATGGTGGGCGACAGGGCGGGCATCAGGATGTCGGTCATTGCACGCTTCCCTTGGCGGCGGGTTCGGCGACGGTCTTGACGTTGTCGGCCTTCACCACCTCGCTGATCCCCGTCAGGATGCGGTCATAGGCCTGTTTCTCGTTCTGGCCATGACGCACCGCATAGCCGTGCGCCATGTGCCGCGCGGCGTAGGCCAGCATGCGGCCGAACTGGGTCGGGTCGTTGAAGGCCGGCTTGATCGACATCACCGGCTCGTTCTTGGACCACCACATCCGCAGGATCTCAATCGCCTCCGGATCGGCGGCGACGCTCTCCGGCGTGGTCAGTTGGTGCTCGGGCGCCTCGCTCACGCCACCACCGCCTTCACGGCCTTGACGATCTTGTCCACGCCCGGCAGCGACAGCGCCTCCAGATTGGCGGCGTAGGGCAGCGGTACGTCCTCCTGATGCACCCGCACCGGCGGGGCGTCCAGATAGTCGAAAGCATGCTCGATCACCCGCGCCACCACCTCGGCGCCGACGCCCATCGGGCCCCAGCCTTCCTCGGCCGAGACCAGACGGTTGGTCTTCTTGACGCTCTCGACGATGGTCTCGTGGTCCAGCGGGCGCAGCGTGCGCAGATCGATGACCTCGGCCTCGATCCCCTCCTCCGCCAGCGTCTCGGCGGCGGCCAGGGCGAAGCCGACCATGCGGCTGTGGGAAGTGATGGTGACATCCTTGCCCTCGCGCCGGACCTTGGCCTTGCCGATCGGCAGGACATAGTCCTCGACATCCGGCACATCGAACTCCAGCCCGTACATCATCTCGTGCTCGAGGAAGACGACCGGGTTCGGGTCGCGGATCGCGGCCTTGAGCAGGCCCTTGGCGTCGGCGGCGTCATAGGGAGCGACGACCTTCAGGCCCGGCACATGGGCGTACCAGCTGGAATAGTCCTGGCTGTGCTGGGCGGCGACGCGGCTGGCCGCGCCGTTGGGGCCGCGGAACACGATCGGCGCCTTGATCTGACCGCCCGACATATACAGCGTCTTTGCCGCCGAATTGATGACGTGGTCGATGGCCTGCATGCCGAAGTTCCAGGTCATGAACTCGACGATCGGCTTCAGCCCGGCCATGGCCGCGCCGACACCCAGGCCGGCGAAGCCATGCTCGGTGATCGGGGTGTCGATGACCCGCTTGTCCCCGAACTCCTGCAACAACTCGCGGCTGACCTTGTAGGCGCCCTGGTACTGGGCGACTTCCTCGCCCATCAGGAAGACATCGGGATCGCGCCGCATCTCCTCGGCCATGGCGTCGCGCAGCGCATCGCGGATGGTGGTCTTGACCAGCTTGGCGTCGGCCGGGATTTCCGGGTCCTTCAGCGTCTTCTTCGGCGTCACCGGCGCGGGGCCCTCGCCCTCGGGGCGGGTCGCGGCCGCCTCGGGAGCCTTCTTCTCGGGATCGCCGCTCCTTTCCTCCCCATCCTTGGATGGGGAGGGGGACCGCGAAGCGGTGGAGGGGCCGTCGGCCGCATCT
>CAXBPJ010000205.1:0-4137 GCA_963977325.1 uncultured Brevundimonas sp.
GCGCCGATGGCGCCCTGGCGCGCGGTTTCATTGTAGCCGCCACCGTATCCATAGGGGTCGCTGGCGCAGGCGGTGGTCATCAGGCCGACGCCGGCCACGGCGATGAGGAGCTTCTTCATGATCGTTCGTCCTTGTCGAGTTCGCGTTGTCGAACCCCCGTGCCAGGGGTGAACGTGGCGGAATGACGCGGGTTCCGGACTACGGCCACGCTTTGTGGCGGAAACCGGAACATCGCCCCCGCGCGGGCGTTCGGCGGAGATGAAAGAAGCGCTGATCGAAGCCGAACCGGCGCCCGATGCGGGCATTGGCGATCCGCGCCCTCGACTGACCCCCCACACCGAGCTGAAACGCGTGGCGGTGCTGGTGAACAGCCTGTCCGGCAGCGTCGGTCCCAAGGCGGCGTCCAAGGTCGAGGCCATTCTCGAGGAGTTCGGGCTGGAAGGATCGGTCGTCCCTCTGGAGTCCGGAAAGTTCGACGATCAGATCAATCAGGTGCTGGAGGACAAACCGGATGTGCTGTTCGTCCTCGCGGGCGACGGCACGGCCGGAACGGTGGCCGGTCGCGCCGGTCGCGACGGACCGATGATCGCGCCCCTGCCTGGCGGCACGATGAACATGTTGCCCAAGGCGCTGTACGGCACCGCCGACTGGAAGGCGGCGCTCCGAACCGCCCTGTCCGAGGGCGAGCCCCAATGGGTGTCCGGCGGCAAGGTCGAAGGCCATGCCTTCTATTGCGCGGCGATCCTAGGCGCCCCCGCCCTGTGGGCCCCGGCCCGAGAGGCGCTACGCGAGGGCAAGCTGAAGCGAGCCTGGCAGTATGGTGTGCGCGCCTTTCGACGGGCCTTTTCCGGCCGCCTGCGGTGCAGCCTGGACAACGGCCCGAAACGGCGGGCCGAGGCCTTGGTGCTGATCAGTCCGATGATCTCTCGCGCCATGGAGGATCCTGTCGGGCTGGAAGCCGCTGTCATGAGCCAGGAGACCGCGACCGACGGGTTCCGCCTGGGCGTCACCGCCCTGTTCAGCGACTGGCGAAACGACCCGGCGGTCAAGACCCAGCCGGTGCGCAAGGCCGAAGCCTGGGGCCGGTCGACCATCCCCGCTGTGCTGGACGGCGAGACCGTGCGATTGCGGGATCGAGCCACCATCGAATTCACGCCGCGCGCCTTTCGCGCTCTGGTGCCCCGGCCGCCCGCGGCGGAGTCGACGGTTTGACGGTTCGGCGGATCCTGCATCTGTCCGACATCCATTTCGGTTGCGAGGACAAGGCGGCGGTGGAGGCCGCGACGGCCTATTGCCATGCCACGCCCAGCGACCTGGTGCTGGTCAGCGGCGACATCACCCAGATGGGCTACGGGCGTGAGTTCGAGGCGGCCGGAGCCTGGCTGAAATCCCTGCCAGAGCCGGTGTTCGTCATCGTCGGCAATCACGACGTGCCCTATTGGGATCCGATCGCGCGGGTGTTTCATCCGTGGCGCGCCTTTGAGAACGCCACCGGCCACCCAGCGCACGATCACGAACACGACGCGCCGGGACTGATGGTTCGCGGCGTGGTGACGGCGAGAGGCTGGCAGATGCGGGCCAACTGGTCCAAGGGCGTCATCGATCTGGACCAGACGCGTCGCGCGGCGGAGGCGCTCAAGGCCGCGCCGGCCGGGACGCTGAGGGTGCTGGCCTGCCATCATCCGCTGGTGGAGATGATCGGCACGCCCATGACCGGCGACGTCAAGCGCGGCGACGCGGCGGCTCAGATCTTTACGGAATCCGGAGTCGACCTTATCGTCTCAGGCCACGTCCACGTCCCCTTCGCCCTGCCGATCAAGCTGGGCAAGGGATGCTCCTATGCGGTGGGGTGCGGGACCCTGTCGCACCGCGAGCGGGGGGCGCCACCCAGCTTCAACCGGATCGAATGGGACGACGACCGCATTGTGGTCACGGCTCTGGGCTGGAACGGCTCATCATTCGACGAGTGGCAGACCTGGGAGCTTGGTCGGCGTAAGGACACCCGCGATCCCGCCTTTGATCCGCCCATCGACATGACCCCGGCCGAGAAGATACCGGGCCCCTAGTTCGTCTCTGGTTCGGGCTTCGGCCCCTTCTTCGCCTTGGCGGCGATTTCCTTGAGCTTTCGGGCCTGAAGCGCCGACAGCGACTGGCCGGGCGCGCCCTTTTCGGGATCGCCGAAGGCGCGGCCATAGGTCTGGACCCGCTCGGCCACCGAGCCCAGAAATTCGTCTTCCCAGTCGGACAGTGGAACGCCCGCCTTGTCGGCGGCGCGGCGGGCCCGCCTCAGCGCGTTCAGCGCCTGGCGCTGGGCGGCCTTTCGGGCCGCCTCATAAGGACTGATATCCTTTCGCTTCACACTTCCCCGAGAGCGGACAGATAGAGGTCGAGAATGGCCTCCTCTTCCTGACGCTTAGCCTTGTCCTGCTTACGGATGCGCAGGACCTTTCTCAGGGTCTTGACGTCATAGCCCTCGCCCTTGGCCTCGGCGAAGACCTCCTTCTGATCGGCCATGACCGCCGCCTTGTCCTCCTCCAGTCGCTCCAGCCGTTCGATGATCGTACGCAGCCGGCCCTGGGCCGTGGCGGTCAGGACGTCGGGAGAGGCGTCGAAGGAAGCGTCGTCGGCCATGGAAGCAACTCGGGCATGAAGGGAGATGAAGGACGGTTAGCGGTGGGCGCGCCGACGCTCAACGCCAGGCGCGAAAAAGGCCGCGGACGGTTCGCCGCGGCCTGTGGATGGTTTTTGGCTGGAGGCCCCTAACGCTCGGCTCCCGGAGCCTCGCTGCTTGAGGGGCGAAGGCTGGCAGCGCTCAAGCAGCTCGCGACCGCGTCGCGAGCGATAGCGCCATTAAGACCTTCTCAGCCCTGCTTGGCCTTGAAGCGCGGGTCGGTCTTGTTGATCACATAGACCTTGCCCTTGCGGCGCACGACCTTGCAGTCGCGGTGGCGGGTCTTGAGCGACTTGAGAGAGCTGCGGACCTTCATGGTCTCGTTCCTTGAGAGCGCCGTAAACAGAACCGCCGCGGGCGGACCCACGGCGGAGGAGGCGCGGGGTATAGGGGGGCCGGCTCAGGCTGTCAACAATCCCCGTACCGAACGGCGGCGCCATAACCCCAGCCTATTCGCACATGCGAGAAGATCGATTTGACTTCGCAGGTGCGAGACGCCATCTCCGGAACACGGCGATGCGGTCCCCCGCGTCGCCGATTCTCATTCAGACCTGATGGAGTTCGCCATGCTGGGCGTCGGCCAGACCCTTCCCGATTTCAAGATCACCGGCGTTAAGCCGGGCTTCAACGCCCACGAAGAGAACGGCGTCTCGGCGTTCGAGCCGATCACCAAGGACAGCTTCGCGGGCAAGTGGAAGGTGATCTTCTTCTATCCGAAGGACTTCACCTTCGTCTGCCCGACCGAGATCGCCGAATTTGCGCGCCTGGGCCGCGAGTTCGAGGACCGCGACACCATCGTCCTGGGCGGCTCGACCGACAATGAGTTCACCAAGCTGGCCTGGCGCCGCGACCATGCCGACCTGTCGAAGCTGCCGATCTGGCAGTTCGCCGACAACGGCGGCAAGCTGGCCCGAGCCCTGGGCGTTATGGACGAGGAAGAAGGCGTGGCTCTGCGCGCCACCTTCGTGGTCGATCCGCACAATGTCATCCAGCATGTCTATGTCACCAACCTGAACGTCGGCCGCGCCCCGGCCGACACCCTGCGGGTCGTCGACGCCCTGCAGACCGACGAGCTGTGCGCGTGCAACCGTCCGCTGGGCGGCGAAACCTTGGCGGCCTAAGCTCTAGTGAAGAGTGCTAGTGAGCGAGGGGTGATCGACATCGCGTCCCTCGCTCACTTCTCTGCTCACTGTTCACTCGTCACCAATCACGAGGCCCCAATGTCCCTTGATGCACTCCGCGACTTGATCCCGTCCTACGCCAAGGACATCTCGCTGAACCTGTCGTCGCTGGCGACCGACACGGCGCTGAGCGAGGCGCAGAAGTGGGGGACCTTCCTGGCCAGCGCCCATGCCGTCGGCACGCCCGAAGTGATCCGCCAGATCGAGGCCGCCGCCGCGCCGCATCTGGACGAGACCGCCGCCGACGCGGCCCGCGCGGCCGCGGCGGTTATGGGCATGAACAAC
>CAXBPJ010000206.1:0-4127 GCA_963977325.1 uncultured Brevundimonas sp.
AACCAGCCGACGCGCATCTTGCCGTCGCGATGGAATTCGCCGGCCTCGATGGTCAGGGCCTTGGCGATGAGTTTGGCGAAGGTCGACTTGCCCGCGCCGTTGACGCCCAGGAGGCCGATGCGGTCGTCCAGGTCCATGCGCAGATTGAGGTCGCGCAGGATCGGCTTGCCGGGCTCATAGCCGACATTGGCCCGTTCCAGCCGGATCAGGGGCGGGGGCAGGGGGCGCGGCGGCGAGGGCAGGACGAAGGGGGCGACGCGCTCTTCCGGCGGCAGTTCGATCCGCTCCATCTTCTCCAGCTTCTTGACCCGGCTCTGGGCCTGGGTGGCCTTGGAAGCCTTGGCCTTGAAGCGGTCGATGAACTTCTGGAGGTGGGCGCGTTCGGCCTCCTGTTTCGACCGGTTGGCCTCCATCAGGCGCAGCTTCTCGGCGCGGGTGCGCTCGAACGTGTCGTAATTGCCGGTGTAGAGGTCCAGCTTGCGGTTAGACAGGTGCAGGATGTGGGTGCAGACCTCGTTCAGCATCTCGCGGTCGTGGGAGATGATCAGGGCGGTGGCGGGGTATTTCTTCAGCCGCGCCTCGAGCCACAAGGCGCCCTCGAGGTCGAGGTAGTTGGTCGGTTCGTCCAGCAGCAGCATGTCGGGCTGGGCGAACAGGGCGGCGGCCAGGGCCACGCGCATGCGCCAGCCGCCCGAGAAGTGCGACATGGGCCGCTGGATGTCGTCCTGGCTGAAGCCTAGGCCGACGAGGATTTCAGAGGCGCGGGCGGGGGCGGCGTCGGCGTCGATCTCGATCAGCCGGGCCCAGATCTCGCCCATCTCCTCGGGCTCGGCGGTCTCCAGCCGGGTCATCAGGTCGTGGCGCTCGACATCGGCCTCGAGGATGGTGTCGAGCACGCTGACGGGGGTGGCCGGGTGCTCCTGATCGACCGAGCCGATGCGGGCGGTCTTGGGCAGGGTGATCTCGTCGCCGCCGGCGGCCAGCTCGCCCAGGATCAGCTTGAACAGGGTGGACTTGCCGATGCCGTTCCTGCCCACCAGCCCGACCTTGGCGCCCGGGGGCAGGCTGACCGAGGCGTGCTCCAGAAACGAGCGGCCCCAGGCGTTGAAGGTCAGGTCGTTGATCTGGAGCATAAGGCGGAATTGACTTTCGAACTGGTCATTTCAATATGACCAGTCATGACACATGACCATGCGAGCGGAGAGGTCGTCATAACGGCCACGGAGTTCAAGGCCAAGTGCCTGGAGCTGCTGGATCGCGTGAAGTCCGGCGCGGTGAAAACGGTGCGTATCACCAAGCGCGGCAAGGAGGTGGGGCTTCTCATTGCGCCGCAAAGCGCCGAGGAGAAGCCGTGGGATCCCCGCAGCATGTTCGGCGCGATGAAGGGATCGCTCACCCTTGATCCGAGCATCGATCTGACCAAGCCGATCTATGAGCAGGTGTTCGGCACGACGGTCGAGGCGGACATGGGGCTGGAGGATCCCGAGGCGTGAGCCAGCCTCTGCTGCTCGATACCCACGCCCTGATCTGGATCGTTCTGGGCAGCCCCATGACTCGGGCCGCCGCCGATTCGATCGTCGCGTCCGGTGGTGACCGGGCGCTGCACGTCTCCGCAGCCACTGCGTGGGAGCTCGGCCTGATCTGTCGCAAGCCGTCGGTGGCGAAGCTGATCGGCCGCAATCCGAGGGAATGGTTTTCCGAGGCCGTCGAGACGACCAAGGCCCGACTGCTTTCCCTGGACGCCGATTTGATGCTCGAGGTGGGGGAGTTGCCGGAGCTGACGCACCGCGATCCGACGGATCGTATGCTGATCGCCACCGCGCGGGCGCATGACCTGACCCTGATCACCCGCGATCAGGCCATCCTCGACTACGCGGCGCTGGGACATGTGCGGGCCCTGGGCTGCTGATTTCCGGGCGCCCTTGGAAAGCCATGGGTCGGTCGCTATAAGCCCGCACCCTTTTCACCAGCCCACAGACAAACCTCCCCATGACCGAACGCACCTTCTCGATCATCAAGCCCGATGCGACCCGCCGCAACCTGACCGGCAAGATCAACGCCGTGATCGAGGACGCCGGCCTGCGCATCGTCGCTCAGCGCCGCGTCAAGCTGACCACCGACCAGGCCAAGAAATTCTACGAAGTGCACGCCGAGCGCCCGTTCTACGGCGAGCTGGTCGAGCAAATGACCGCCGAGCCGGTGGTGGTGCAGGTGCTGGAAGGCGACAACGCCGTCGCCAAGTACCGTGAAGTGATGGGCGCGACCAACCCGGAACAGGCCGCCGACGGCACCATCCGCAAGCAGTTCGCCCTGTCGATCGGCGAGAACTCGGTTCACGGCTCGGACAGCCTGGACAACGCCAAGATCGAGATCGAGCAGTTCTTCTCGGACGATCAGATCGTCGGCTGATTTCGGCGCGATCGAGACCTATCGGGCGGCCGGGGGGCGACCTCCGGCCGTTGTTCGTGCGGCGTGGGGTCGCGGGCGGGACAGAACGGTGGTTCGGAACCGTGACGGTTAGCCGACGTTTCTTCCGGCACTGGTTAAACCTCCCCGAAGGAGTTCTCTCATGAAGACCGTTCTGAAGATCGCCGCCGCCGCGGCTCTGGTCGCCTCGCTGTCGGCCTGTGGCTACACCATGGAACAGCGCGCCGCGACCGGCGCCCTGGCGGGCGCCGCGGCCGGCCAGGTCATCGGCGGCGACACCGGCTCGACCGTCGCCGGCGCCGTGCTCGGCGGCGCCGCCGGCGCGGCCACCACCCCCCGCTAGGACGACCGCCTCTCTTGAGGCTGGAAGAGCCCCCGGCGTCGCCGGGGGCTTTTTCTATTGGCGGATCAGGCCCGTCGCCGCTTGCGCCAGGCAGCGGGGATAGAGGTCGTGCTCCAGCACCTTCACGCGCTCCGCCAGGCTCGAGGGCGTGTCGTCGGGCAGGATGGGGCAGCGCGCCTGACCCAAGATCGGACCGTCATCGACGCCGTGCGTGACCCAGTGAACGGTGCAGCCGGCCTCGACGTCACCGGCGGCGATGGCGCGGGCGTGGGTTTCCAGGCCGGGATAGAGCGGCAGCAGCGACGGGTGGATGTTCAGCATCCGGCCCTGCCAGCGATCAACCAGCCTGGGCGTCAGCAGCCGCATGTAGCCGGCCAGGGCGATCAACTGGACGCCCGCCTCGCTAAGGGCGGCGTCGAGGGCCTGTTCGTGGGTCTCGCGATCGGGAAAGTTGCGGTGATCGATGGCATGCGCCGGGACGGCCTTGGCCTCGGCGATGGCCAGGCCGCCGGCGTCGGGACGGTTGGACAGGACCAGCACGACTTCATAGGGCGCGTCGGGCGCCTGACCGGCGTCGATCAGGGCCGCCATGTTGGAACCGGCGCCTGAGATCAAAACGGCGACGCGAACCTTGGTCACCGGTCGCTCAAGCCCTGGCCAGCTGCCCGCAGACGAAGGCGGTCTCGCCGGCCGCGAGCAGGCCTTCCAGCGCCGCTTCGACGTCCTCGGGGGCGACGACCAGGATGAAGCCGACGCCGCAGTTGAAGGTGCGGCGCAGTTCGTGGTCCGACACGCCGCCAACCTCGCCCAGCCATTCGAAGACGTGGGGCAGGGGCCAGGCGCTCCAGTCGAAGCGGGCCTCCAGTCCCTCGGCGATGCAGCGGCCGGGGTTTTCGATCAGCCCGCCGCCGGTGATGTGGGCCGCGCCCTTGACCAGCCCCTGGTGGATCAGCGGCAGCACCGACTTCACATAGATGCGGGTCGGCTCCATCAGCGCCTGGGCCAGGGATCGGTCCTTGGCGAACGGCGCGTCGGCGTCCCAACCCAGGCCCGAACGCTCGACGATCTTGCGGATCAGGGAATAGCCGTTGGAGTGCGGGCCGGACGAGCCGACGCCGATGATGACGTCGCCGGGGTTCTGGCGATCCAGCCGGGGCAGGACGGCGTCGCGCTCGACCGCGCCGACCGAGAAGCCGGCCAGATCGTAGTCACCGCCCTGATACATGCCGGGCATTTCGGCGGTCTCGCCGCCGACCAGGGCGCAGCCGGCCTGGCGACAGCCTTCGGCGATGCCGGCCACGACGCGGCGGGCGGCGTCGATCTCCAGCTTGCCGGTGGCGAAATAGTCCAGGAAGAA
>CAXBPJ010000207.1:0-4126 GCA_963977325.1 uncultured Brevundimonas sp.
CGTCAACCGCGTCAGACGCGCCGACAGCTCGGTCGAAGCCCTCGGCTCTACGGCGCGGGTGGAGATGGCTCCCGGCGACGCGCTGGAGATCGAGACGCCTGGCGGAGGCGGCTTCGGGGCTGCCTAGCGCAGGTTCAAGGTCACGGCCTTGACGTCGACATACTCGTCGATGCCCAGGGTCGAACCTTCGCGTCCGTATCCAGACTGCTTGACCCCGCCGAAAGGGGCGACGGCGGTCGAGACCATGCCGGCGTTGACCCCGACGATGCCGTTCTCCAGCCCGCGCGCCATGCGCATGGCTCGATCCAGATCGTGGGTGAAGATGAAGGAGGCTAGGCCAAAGTCGGAATCGTTGGCCTTTTCCAGCACCTCGGCCTCGCTGTCGAAGGCGAAGACCGGGACGAGCGGCCCGAACGTCTCCTCGCGCCGGAACAGCGCGTCGTCGCCGCCGAGGGTCACGGTCGGCTGGAAGAAGCGGCCGCCGAGCGCGTGACGATCGCCGCCGGTCAGCACCTTGGCGCCGTCGCCCTTCAGCGCCTTCAGATGCGCCTCGACCTTGTCGACGGCCTTGTCCTCGATCAGGGGACCGACCTTCACATCGTCGTCGAAGGCGTTCCCGACCTTGAGCTTGGCGACCTTGGCCGCGAGCGTTTCGGCATAGACCTCGGCTACCGACGCCTCGACATAGACCCGGTTGGGACAGACGCAGGTCTGGCCCGAGTTGCGGAACTTGCCCTTGATGGTTTCGGCCACCGCCAGGTCCAGATCGGCGTCGGCGAAGACGATCAGGGGCGCCGCCCCGCCCAGCTCCATCGACAGCCGCTTCAGGGTTGGGGCGCACTGTTCGGCCAGTTTGCGCCCGACCGGGGTGGAGCCGGTGAAGCTCAGCTTACGGATCAGCGGTGAGGCGGTCAGAACGCCGCCGATAGTCGCCGCGTCGCCGGTGACGACGCTGAGCGCCCCCTTCGGAACGCCGGCCTGATAGGCCAGCTCGACCAGGGCGATGGCGGTGAACGGCGTCTGGCTGGCCGGCTTGACCACGGCGGTGCATCCCGCCGCGAAGGCCGGGCCCAGCTTTCGCGTCAGCATCGCCGCGGGGAAATTCCACGGGGTGATCAGGGCGCACGGACCGACCGCCTCGCGGAAGGTGACGATGACATGGCCCAGCGGGCTGTCCTGGCTCTGGCCGATCAGCCGTTCCGCCTCGCCGGCGAACCATTTGATGAAGCTGTTGGCGTAGGTGACCTCGCCCTTGGCCTCGGCGAGCGGCTTGCCATTTTCCAGCGACATCAGGGCGGCCAGACCCTCGGTGTTGTTGTCGATCAGCCGCGCCCAGTCGCGCAGGATGGCCGCGCGCTGGTGCGGGTCGGACGTCGACCAGTCGCCAAAGGCGTCGTGCGCCGCCTGGATGGCCTGTTGGGTCTCTGCGACCCCGAGATCGGGCACCTGGCCGATGACCTCGCCCGTGGCGGGGTCGTCGACGGCGATCCTCTTCGACCCCGTGACCTTGTCGCCCGCGATCAGAGCGTGCTCACGGATCAGCTTCAGGCCGGCGTCGCGGGGAGAGGGCATGGGACCATCCTGGGCTAAGGGATGAACCCTGAACGCTCAGGTCTGGATCGTGTTCAGGTCGCGGCCCCGGGTTTCCGGCAGCCAGATCAGGGCCACGACCAGAGCGATGGCGGTGAAGGCGACCGAGTACCACAGGCCGAAATAGATGTTCCCCGACGCCGCCACGAGAGCGAAGCTGGCCGCCGGCAGCAGCCCGCCGACCCAGCCGGTGCCGATGTTGTAGGGCAGACTCATGGCCGTGTAGCGCACCCGCGTGGGGAACAGCTCGACCAAGGCCGCGGCTTGAGGACCATAGACGGCGGTCGCCGCCACCATGAAGATCATCAGGATCAGGAACACCAAGAGCAGGTTGGCTTGATCGGGATCGGCCCGCTCTGGATAGCCGGCCGAGGCCAGGGCGGTGCGGATACGGCCGTCGACGGCCGCCCGGGTCTCAGCAAGGGCAACGGCGTCTAACCCCGAGCCTTCGGCCGACTGGACCGCCACGCCCCCCACCTGGACTACCGCCAGCGAGCCCGCCGGCGCCGCCCGGTTCTCATAGGAGACTCCGGCGTTCGACAGCACCTGTTTGGCCAGGTCGCACGACGAGGCGAAGGCCGCCTTGCCGACCGGATCGAACTGCACCGCGCAGGTCGCGGGGTCCGCGATCACGGTCACGGGGGCGCGTTCCTGAGCCTCGGCGAGGGCCGGGTTGGCCGCCTGCACCAAGGCGTGAAAGCCGGGGAAGTAGGCGACCAGGGCCACGATCATGCCGAACAGTATGACCGGCTTTCTTCCCACCCGGTCCGACAGCCAGCCGAAGAAGACATAGAGGAAGGCCGAACAGGCGGTGACCGCCAGCACCAGAAGGTCGACCGTGGCCACATCCAGCCTGATGACCCGCTCCATAAAGAAGCGGGTGTAGAAGTATCCGCAGTACCAGACGGCCCCTTGAGCGAACATCACACCGACCAGGGCGATCAGCACAAAACGGCCGTTGCGCCAGGTTCCGAACGCTTCGCGATATGGAGCGCGATGGTCGTCGTCGGCGGCCTCGGCTTCCATGCGGCGATAGGCCGGGCTCTCGTTCAGCTTCAGCCGGATCCACAGGGAAATAGCGAGCAGCGGCAGGGACAGCAGGAAGGGGATACGCCAACCCCAGTCGTCGAACGCCTCGGATCCCACGATCAGCCGCGTGGCGATGATCACCACCAGCGCCATGATCAGACCCATGGCCGCCGTGGTCTGGATCCAGCCGGTCAGGAAGCCGCGCTTCTTGTCCGGGGCGTGTTCGGCCACATAGATCGCCGCCCCCCCGTATTCGCCGCCGAGTGCGAAGCCTTGGAGAATGCGCAGGAGCACCAGCAGGATCGGCGCGGCGATGCCGATGGTGTCGTAGTCAGGCAGGACGCCGATCAAGACCGTGGCCACGCCCATCAGGCTGATGGTGACCAGGAAGGTGGTCTTCCGGCCCGTCCGGTCTCCGAACCAGCCGAACACCAGGGCGCCCAGCGGCCGAACCACGAAGCCGACCCCGAAAGTCAGGAGCGCCAGGATGTAGGAGGTCGCCTCGCCGACGTCGGCATAGAAATGGCGCGCGATCACCGCCGCCAGCGAACCGAAGATGAAGAAGTCGTACCACTCAAACGCGGTTCCGGCCGCCGAGGCCGTGACCACGGTTTTCAGGCCCGGGCCATCCTCGGGCGCCCCCGTTTCCGCAGGCACTGCGCCCGTCGCCTGACCCGTCGCCATCCGATCCTCCCCGATCGATTTTGATCAGCCATAGCGGCGCGATCACGGCTTGGGGAGAGGTCTCGTTCCCGCGCAGGAAAAAGCCCCGCCGCGACCAGCGCGGCGGGGCTCATCCTCGGCGTGGATCAGACGATCAGCTGACCGGGTTGCCGTAGATGTCGACCACCCGGACCTCGCCGATGTTCAGGGCCCGGATCTTGGGCTCGATGTCCGAGCGATCGCCGACCACGACCCAGGTCGTCGGTCCCTCGCCGACGATAAAGTCGATGGCCTCGGCGGCGGTCTGGACCGTGGTGGTGTTCACCCCCTCGGCGTAGCCGGCGTAGTAGTCCTGCGGCACGCCATAGACGACCATCGAGGCCAGGTCGCCGCCGACGGCCGCGTTGGTCTCCCAGCCGCCGGCCATGCCCTGCACGATATTGGCGCGGGCGGCGGCCAGTTCCTGCTCGGTTATCGGACGATCGGCTTGAACCTCGGTCAGTTCACGATGCAGCTCGGCCAGACTCTCGGCCGTCTTGTCGGCCTGGACGCCGGTCGAGACGCCGAACACCCGTTGGCCGCGGGCCAGGCCGACGCCGCCGCCGGCCCCATAGGACCAGCCCTTGTCCTCGCGCAGATTCATGTTGATCCGGCTGGTGAAGGAGCCGCCAAGCGCGTTGTTGGCCGCGTCGATGGCCATCTGGGTGGCTGGGTCGAAGGGTCCGACCAGGCGGCCGCCGTAGATGATCGACTGCGGACCGGGGCGATCCACGATCAGGATTTCCGGACGCTCGCCCGCCTGAGGCGGGGTGACCGGGGCCGGGCGCTGAGGCAGGGCGCCCTC
>CAXBPJ010000208.1:0-4121 GCA_963977325.1 uncultured Brevundimonas sp.
GGCCGGATCGAAGGTGCTGAAATCCTGGCTGTTGGTGCCGACCCAGCCCGAGCCGCTGCCGTCCTGGGTCCGCACCGTGCAGGTGTAGTCCATGCCGGTCGAGCGCTGATAGCCGAAGTTGCCGTTCGAATTGGCGAAGGCCGTGAACGACTGGCCGTCCTCGAGAAAGCCTGCGGCAACGAGACCCGCGCCGGCGCAGGGCTCGATCGAGGCGCGCGCCACCCGCGCCCGATCCTCGGGCGTGATGGCGGCGGTGGCTTCGGCGAAAGTCGGGCTGGCGCGGTACTGCTGCGGGCCGACGGCCGGCACGAACTCCGGGTTCTCGGGCGCCAGCCGGGCCAGATCCTCGGACCGGCGCACGACCCGCGCCAGGGCCTCGTCGGAGAACTCGTTGGTCGAGGCGGACCCGGTGCGCCGCCCAAAGGCCGACTGCACCGACAGCGACGTGTTGCTGACCACGCCGCTGGTCGAAACATTGTTCCGGGCGAAGCGGATGTTGCCTTCGATCGAGCCGTTCAGGCGCGCGGTCGCCTCTTCGGCCTGGGACAGGGCGATGACCTTGTCGAGGATGGCCTTGGCGTCGGCCTCGCTCATGATGCTCATTTCAGTGTCTCCCCGACCCGATCAACCGAGCGAACGCGCGGTGTTGATGACATTGACGCCGTCGAAGCGGGTCGTCGACGAACCGTGGCTGACCGCCGAAACCTGACTGGGCTGGCCCTTCCCGTCGAAGAACGAGCCGAACATCCGGTAGTCCGTCTCGTCGCAGATGGCGCTGCAGGCGTTCCAGAATTCCGGCGTGCGCATCTGATAGGCGACGTCCTCCAGCGGTCGGGTGATCTGGCCGTTCTTGATCTCGTAGAACAGGGTGCCGCCGAACTGAGCGTTGTAGCGCTGCTGGTCGATCGAATAGGACCCGCGGCCCAGGATGTAGATGCCGTTCTCGACATCGGCGATCATCTGCGCCGCCGTCATCGGTGTCGTGCCAGGCCTCAGCGAGACGTTCGGCATCCTCTGGAACTGCACCGTCGACCACGAGTCGGCATAGGAGCAGCCGTCGGATTCGGTCTGGCCGACAATGTGCGCCTGATCCCGCGTCTTCTGATAGTCGACCAGTTTGCCGGCGTCGATCAGCGCCCACTCCTTGGTCCGCACCCCCTCGTCATCGTAACCCACGGCGCCCAGGCTGCCGGCCTGGGTCTTGTCGGCGAAGACGTTGACGATGTCGCTGCCGTACTGGAAGCGCGCCTGCTGCTTGTCGAGCGTGGCGAAGCTGGTGCCGGCGTAGTTGGCCTCGTAGCCCAGCACCCGGTCCAGCTCCAACGGGTGGCCGATCGATTCGTGGATGGTCAGGCCCAGGTGGTTGGGGTCCAGGACCAGATCGTACTGACCCGGCTGCACCGAGGCGGCCGTCAGCTTCTCGCGCGCCTGGCGGGCGGCGGCCACCGCGTCCTCGGTCATGTCGTAGGACATGCCATAGCTGACCACGCCGTTCGGCGCCGTCGTCTTGTCCTCGGCGCGGCCCTCCAGATACTCGTAGCCCATGCCCATGGGGGCCGAGAGGCCGTCGCGCTCACGGAACTTGCCGGTCGCCTGATCCACCGCGGTCACGCTGAACGGCGCCCTGATGCGGTGGATGTCCTGGTCGATGTAGGAGCCGTCGGTCGAGGCGAAATATTTCTGCTCATTGACCAGGAACAGCTGCGAATTGACGAAATTCGCCCCGGCCTGGATGGCCGCCGCGTTGACGCCCAGCAGCAGGGCGACCTTCTCCTCGATCGGCGCCTCCATGGCGTTGCGCCGGATGGGCGTGCGCCAGCTGACCTCGCCCAGCGCCGGAGTCGGCGCCAGCTGCACCGGCTCGGTCTGGCTGCCGGCGTTGGCCTTGGCGATGGCGACGGCCAGGCGCGCGGCGTTGGCCACCGCCTCGGCGGTCATCTCGTTGGTGGCGGCGAAGCCCCAGGCGCCGTCGGCGATGACGCGCACGCCGATCCCGCTCGATTCGGTGTTGGTGATGCCCTGCACATTGGCTTCGCGCGTAATGACGAACTGGCGCAGGTAGCGGCCGATGCGCACGTCACAGTAGCTAGCCCCCGCCGCCGTGGCGGCGCTCAGCCCTGCGTCGGCCAGCCGCTTCTTGACCGCCACATCGACCGTGCTGACCAATTCCTGGGCCGCGATGGCCCGCCCCGCGAAACCGGGGAGCAGCACGCCCCCCGCCCCGATGCCGCACGCGGCCAGGAACCGACGTCTATCCAAGTCACTCTCCCCCGACGATCTTGGCCCCCGCATCACGCGTCGGGCGGTCCGGACACGACTCCGTCGCGTCGTCGAGGAGACCTTCCCCCTAGCCGCCCGGGAGGTCAAACCGGATCGCCGCGCATGACAAATTGTTCATGACGCGGGCGTGCCTGGTCCGCGAACCAAGAGCGGCGAGTCAGCCCGCCGCCCTGCGCTCCTCGATCATCACCCACGGCCAGCGCGTCACAGGCTCCTTGAATAGCAGGGTGAACCGCCCGTCGGGAAACAGTCGTTCCAACCGATCCGCGTCGAAACGCTGCTTGTGGTAATCCGGCAGAGGCAGAGGCTGCGCGAACGGCAGTGTGATAATCAACCGTCGCGCGCAGACGCGCCGCACCTGCGCGAGCGCCGTTTCGAAGTCGCCGTCCTCCAGGTGTTCCAGCACCTCCATGCACAGAACGGTGTCGAACGCGCCATCGGCATCCGCGAGCTGGGTGACGCTTTCTTGGCGGAAGACGACACCGGGGCCGTACTTGGCCTTGATGCTCCTCGGCGCAGGCGTGATGTCCACCACCTCCTGTCGCGGATATCGCCCGCCCTTGGCGATCATGCGACTGAGGAAGCCTCGGCCCGGCCCAACCTCGAGCAAGGATGGTGAGCCCTTCAACCGCCGTCCGATGAAGCTCAACCTCTGCCATTCGTAGTCAGGAAAGTTCTTTCGCGCGACCGCTTCGCCCCAGCGCGCTTCACGCTCGGCCCGCATCTTCAACGCCATCGGCGTCATCCGCACCGAAGACAGCTGCACTATAGACGCTCGCAGAGTCATGCTCGGCTCGCTCCCACTCGATGACTCGGCCTCGCGCAAGGCGCTGATCACGTTACGAAAACTGCATGTCCTTCACCTGAACGCCTGCCGGGCGACCGACCGATTTCTAGTATCATGAAAACATTCACGAAAAGCAGCGATTAAAAATGAGCGTGAACACAGCATCTTCGATAGGTATTGACATCAGGCCGAGTGCGGGTCGTATCAAACTCGAATCGTCAGTCAAGCTGGCGAGACTATCAGCTTTTATTGCCGGCTCGGCGGCATTCGTTAGGCGGTTCTTTGCTGCGCGAGCCCGCGGCCGAGCGGCATCAGCTGAACCCAGTCGCCGGACCGGCTCGCCTGATCAAGCTCGCGCAGACGGTCATCGATAGCCAGGTCCGTCATCTCCAGACCCCGCGCCCCCGATAATCAGCTCCACAGCCCGTCCGGTCCTTGCTTCGGAACGCCGCCGCCGCACCGCGTCTTTCAGGGCCTGGATGAGACCGTCATAGAGGAGGCCCGAGGGCTTTGACTGGATGATCTCCGCGACGAGAATGCGGATAAGGTCCTCCTCGATGACGAAAGCGTCCAGCAGGATGGCGGGCGCCTTGCCCACGCAGACCGGATAGACGATCTCCTCGCGCACCTGAGCGATCTGAGTGAGGCTTCGGCAAGCTCGTCGGCGAGGCGGCCCTTTTCCGCCGGCGAGGTCTCGGGCCGGCGCCCGGAGAGCACCGCGACCATCGCCTTCTGAGTCGAATTGGGGAAAGGGCGTCATCGGGGCGAACCCGTGCGTTCAGGGGCGCGCGGCTGCCGGCTCGCGAAGTCGAAAGCGTCGCCGCTCGACAGCACATGCATCCGGACATCGTGGATCGACAGAGCGCACTCCGACCGCGCTTCGGCGACGTTGGAATGGGTGACGCACTCCCCGTCGACCACATAAACCGCGCCGGAGCCGAGCACCTCGCCCGTTCGCCCTCGCACCAGCAGCGCCGTGTCCTCGTCGATTCCCACGCCCAGAAGACGGGGTGGACGAATTAGATTTTGTTGTAGATTATAAAGCTTTTAAAAA
>CAXBPJ010000209.1:0-4114 GCA_963977325.1 uncultured Brevundimonas sp.
CGGCCGGCGTCGCACGCACCTGACCCAGATCGCCGCGAATGTGAGCACGTCGTGAAGGGTGGGCCGGCTGTGCGGCGGCGGTGGAAGACGAGCCGATGGCAGGGCCGGCGCCTCGCCGCGGACCTCGTCGGTCTTGGTGGGATGCAGCAGCTCTTCTGCGGCGAGCCGGAGCAGCGTGTCCATCGGTCCCGAGACGGTTCGTCCCAGGACATCGACCTCGCCGCACTCCGGCAGGCAGAGATAGTCGTCAGCGGCCAGGTCGAGGAGGATCAGATCGTCTCCGACGCGTACGGCATGAATTCCCTCGGCCAGCGACGCTTGGCGAGGGCGTGTCGCTTCGCAGCTTGCGTCGGCCCGGGACATCTCACGCCGCCGGCTGTTCGAGGTGCGGCGTCCATTTGCTCTCATGCAGCGTTCCGCCCCCGCCTCGCGTCAGCGTTCGCACGGCGCCGAACCGCAGCAGTCGAGACACCCTGTTGATCGGCATCGGTCATCTCCGTGGATCGGCCGAAGAGCCGTCGGGGGCCGCCCGAAGGCGACCCCGTCCGGGTCATTCGGGCGGCATCGTCCAGTGCCGGGCCGGGTTCAGTTCGGTGAACGGTCCCATCGCGATGGCCCGGGTCAGCCGGCGCGCGGGCCCGAGTCGCAGGATCGGTGCATCAGTCTGGATCTTCATCGACCCATCTCCTTGTCACGAAGAACGCCTCTGATCGCGGCGTCCGGGACGAGGCCCAGCCCGGACGTCCGGGCCGCCGAAGCGGCCCGTCCGCTTATTCGGTCGGCGGAATCGTGTACTTCAGCACGGGATTCAGCTCGTCGAATTCCCCCCGCGAATTGGCGCGGGTCAGGGTGCGAGCGGCGCCCAGGCGAACGAGGCGCGAGGTGGTCTTGGCGGTCATGGTCGTCTCCTCTTTCTGAAGGTCGACAAAAGGTCGACGACGGACCATCAGGGCCCATGTGCAAATCGATTCAAACGATATTGCGGGTGTATTCGGAGCCGTCGGGATCGAGCCGCCTGACCCGCGCCGCGAGCGCGGCGGCGGCAGCGCGCCACCGCGCGTAATAGGCTTCGAGATGGTCCGGCTCAGGATCGTTCGAAGGTGAAATCGGCCCGTTCAGCCGGCGCAAGGGCGCGAGGCGACTGCGTACCCGCAACAGGCTCTCGACCAGCGGCTGATTCTCGCAATGCTCCAGCAAGCCGGCGATCCAGGCCTCCACGGCTGCGTCGGCTCCCCCGGCCAGAGCCGGGGCGGCGGTTGAGCAGGTCGCCGCGAGCCGGACGTGAGCCGCCTCGAGATCCAGCAGACCGACGATGTCCTCCACGGGCGCGGCCCGGCTGAAGTACCCGAGACCCCGTCGATCCTCGACGAGCCCCTCCCCGCAGAGGCGGGACAGCGCTTCCCGAACCGGGCTGGTGCTGAGCTTCAGCGACGCCGCGATATCGGCGACTGAAAGATGTTGTCCGGGCGCGAGCCCGTATTCAAGAGCCGCGCGGAGGCTGATCACCGCTGAACCGAAAGGGTCTCGCTGTCTCATGGCCCCTCGTCGGGAGAAGGGGTCGCAGCCCGTAAATCGCCGACGTTCGGGCTTCGGGGCATGCACGCGAGGCGGCGGCGCCTATACTCAAACCCGCAAGAAGATTGCGCCATATCCGCAGCTTTTATGCTATTGATCCTGTTAGGCTTTCATTTGATGCGAGGCTGAGGCATTTTTCAACCTTCAGGGGTGAAGGGAGCCCTTCCTGAAGCCAAAGACGGGGTGGTGGACCGAAGCATGGACAGTCGGCAAACCCTCTCACCCAACGCGGTCCTCTCCGCCAGCCTTCGTCTCATCCGGTCTCACAGGCGAATGCGGACCATTGAGGTGGCCGCCGGGATGAACATGGCCCTGAGGTCCTACGAGCACTTCGAGTCCGGCGCCGGACGCATCAACCTGGAGCGGATCCACCGCTTCGCCGAGGTCACCAACAGCGACGCCCACGCCATCCTCGCCGCGCTGGCGATCGGCTCTCCGGCCTTCGCCTTGCGATGCTCGGACAACAAGCTGGCGACCATCATCGCGGTCGTCCTCCAGGAATTCGACGAGGAGGCGGGAGACGCGATCGCTGACCTCGACGCCCGGACCATCATCAACGCCTTCACCAAGACGCTGAAAGATCTGGCCGACCAGTCCGTCCGCAAGGACGCTGAAGCCGAAGCCTGGCTCGAGGAGCGGAAAGGGCGACTGATGACGCCTGCGCGGAATGACGGCTCCGGCGACGCCTGACCGACCGCGAATTTCCGTCCGTAGCCTTCCCGGATCGACGCGGCCGCCTTGTCGGCGGCCAATGGCGGAGTGCGCCTTGATCCCTCCCCAACCTCATCGAACGCCGCTCTGGCCGACCTGACCCCGCGGCAGCAGGCGTGTCTCGAACTCGCCGCCGAAGGCCTGACCTCGGCGGCGATCGCCGACCGACTCGGCGTCTCACCCCGAACAGTCGATGAGCATCTGACGTCCGCATGCGAAGCGCTGGGTGTCCGGACTCGCATTCAGGCGGTTGCGCGCCTGGCCCAGGGCGAGCGCCGCGGCGAGGCCCGCAGTTTCCGTCCGTAGAATTCCGGCGGGAAAGTCGCGGGTCGTTCGCGGGCGACGGATCGGATGAGGTGATGGCCTCAAGCCAGGAGCCCTGCATGCTCGATCTCGTCGCGGTTCTCGCCCTGTCCCAAGCCTGCGCGCCCTCGGTCGCTCCCGAGACGTTGGCGGCCATCTCCCACGTCGAGAGTCGCTTCGATCCGCTGGCGATCGGCGTAAACCGCGGCGGACGTCGCCCGCCCCGCGCCCGCGACGCCGGCGAGGCCGCGCGATTGGCCAGGGGTCTGCTGGCCGAGGGGGCCAACATCGACCTCGGTCTGGCGCAGATCAACAGCAGCAACCTGGCCTGGCTTGGCCTGACGGTGGAAGACGCGTTCGACCCCTGTCGCAACCTCGCGGCGGCCGCGACCGTCCTGCGCACGGGATATCGGCCTACCAGCAGCGCCGCTCCGGACCAGCAAGCCGCCCTGCGCATCGCGCTCTCCCGGTACAACACCGGGAATGCGGAACGAGGCTTCCGGAACGGATACGTCGGTCGGGTCGAAGATGCCGCGATGGCCCTCCGTCTGGCCCGCCCGGCGACCCCAGCCGCCGTCACGGACACGCGCGCGCCGCCGACGTCGCTTTCGCTTGAAGCCGAGCCGCCGCCCCCCTGGGACGTCTTCGGCCGCGCCCGGGCAGGCCTGTTCGTCCTCTCAAACCCTGCCGCACGGTGATCCGATGACTTCAGCTGCGCACCTTCGTCGCCCTGCCCGCCATCTCGGCGCGCTCCTGTGCATTGCGCTCGCCGCGACCGCGCTGACCGCCCAGCCCGCCCTGGCGTCCGCCAACGTCGAAGGGCTGCTGCAGAATGTGGTCGACATGCTCACGGGCAACACGGCCCGGCTCCTTGCGGTCCTCGCGGTGGTGGTGGTCGGCATTCTGTGGATGTTCGGGCTGTTCGATCTTCGTCGGGCGGCCATCGTCGTGCTCGGGATCGTGGTGGTCTTCGGTGCGGCCGAGATCGTCAACCTGATCACCGGGGGCTCGTGATGCCCTCGCCGGCGGCGACCCTCCTGATCGGCGCGATCGCTGTCTTGCTGGCGCTCTGTCTCGCCCAGGGCCTTGGCCTCATCTCACCGAAGCGGTTCGCCCAGATCGTGGGCGGCGCATCGGGCGGGGTCGCTCTCATCTGCGCCGGCGTCTGGCTCGCAGAGGGAGGCGCCCATGGCTGAGGAACGCCTGACGGAGGATCCCCTCTTCCTCGCCTGCACCCGCCCCGCCATGGTGATGGGGGTGCCGATGGAGGCGATGGGGGTCAACGTCATCCTCTCCGGCGTGGTGTTCCTCATCGGCGGGAGCCTGCTTTACCTGCTCGTCGCGCCGGCTCTTCACCTGGTGTTCCGGGCGATCTGCCGCGCCGATCACAACGCCTTCCGCCTCCTCTTCGTCTACGTCGACACCAAGGGCCGCTGCCGGAACGGCGGGCTGTGGGGCGGCAGCTCCGTGTCGCCCCTGCCCGTCGTGCGCCGTTACGTCGGCGCGGAGCTGCGCCGTGGCTGAC
>CAXBPJ010000210.1:0-4109 GCA_963977325.1 uncultured Brevundimonas sp.
GTCGGTGTTCCCGATCAAGGACTTCAACGAGCGCGCCATCCTCGAGTACGTCTCCTATGAGTTCGAGGAGCCCAAGTACGACGTCGAGGAATGCATCCAGCGCGACATGACCTATGCCGCGCCGCTGAAGGTCAAGCTGCGCCTGATCGTGTTCGAAACCGACGAGGAGACCCAGGCCCGGTCGGTCAAGGACATCAAGGAGCAGGACGTCTACATGGGCGATATCCCGCTCATGACCGACAAGGGCACCTTTGTCGTCAACGGCACCGAACGGGTGATCGTGTCGCAGATGCACCGGTCGCCGGGCGTCTTCTTCGACCACGACAAGGGCAAGACCCACGCCTCGGGCAAGCTGCTGTTCGCCGCGCGGGTGATCCCGTACCGCGGCTCGTGGCTCGACTTTGAATTCGACGCCAAGGACATCGTCTATGTCCGTATCGACCGTCGTCGCAAGCTGCCCGCCACCACCTTCCTGATGGCCCTGGGCATGGACGGCGAGGAGATCCTCAAGACCTTTTACGAGACCGTGCCCTATGAGAAGCGCGGCGAAGGCTGGGTCACGCCCTACAAGCCCGAGCGCTGGCGCGGGGTTAAGCCCGAGTTCGACCTGGTCGATGCCGACACCGGCGAGGTCGCCGCGCCCGCCGGGACCAAGATCAGCGCCCGCCAGGCCAAGAAGCTGGCCGACGGCGGCCTGAAGTCGCTGCTGCTGGCGGCCGACGCCCTCTTGACCCGCTATTTGGCCAATGACGCCGTCAACATGCAGACCGGCGAGATCTACGCCGAGGCCGGCGACGAGCTGGACCAGGCCACGATCGAGCTGTTGGAAGCGAACGGCTTCACCACCATCGACGTGCTGGACATCGACCACGTCACGGTCGGCGCTTACATGCGCAACACCCTGCGGGTGGACAAGAACTCGGCCCGCGAGGACGCCCTGTTCGACATTTATCGGGTGATGCGCCCGGGCGAGCCGCCGACGCCGGAAGCGGCCGAGGCGATGTTCAACTCGCTGTTCTTCGACGCCGAACGCTATGACCTGTCGTCGGTCGGCCGGGTGAAGATGAACATGCGCCTGGAGACCCCCGAGGTTTCCGACGAGATTCGCGTGCTCCGCCAGGAGGACGTGCTGAAGGTCCTCCAGATCCTGGTCGGCCTGAAGGACGGTCGTGGCGAGATCGACGACATCGACAACCTGGGCAACCGCCGGGTGCGTTCGGTCGGCGAACTGCTGGAAAATCAGTACCGCGTCGGCCTGCTGCGTATGGAGCGGGCGATCAAGGAGCGCATGAGCTCGGTCGATATCGACACGGTCATGCCGCACGACCTGATCAACGCGAAGCCGGCCGCGGCGGCGGTGCGTGAATTCTTCGGCTCTTCGCAGCTGTCTCAGTTCATGGACCAGACCAACCCGCTGTCGGAGATCACCCACAAGCGTCGCCTGTCGGCGCTTGGCCCGGGTGGTCTGACGCGCGAACGGGCCGGCTTCGAGGTGCGCGACGTGCACCCGACCCACTATGGCCGGATCTGCCCGATCGAAACGCCGGAAGGCCCGAACATCGGCCTGATCAACTCGCTGGCGACCCACGCCCGGGTCAACAAGTACGGCTTCATCGAGAGCCCGTACCGGCGCGTGAAGGACGGCAAGGCCACCGAGGACGTGGTCTACATCTCGGCGATGGAGGAGGCGAAGTACACGATCGCCCAGGCCAACATCGAGCTGAAGTCGGGCGAGATCGTCGAGGACCTGGTCCCCGGCCGGATCAACGGTGAGTCCCAGCTGCTCAACAAGGACGCCGTCGACATGATGGACGTCTCGCCCAAGCAGGTGGTGTCGGTGGCCGCGGCCCTGATTCCCTTCCTGGAGAACGACGACGCGAACCGGGCCCTGATGGGCGCCAACATGCAGCGTCAGGCCGTGCCGCTGGTGCGCGCCGACGCGCCGCTGGTTGGCACCGGGATGGAGGATGTGGTCGCGCGTGACTCCGGCGCCGTGGTCGTGGCCCGCCGCGACGGCGTCGTCGATCAGATCGACGGCACCCGCATCGTGGTGCGCGCCACCAATGAGCAGGACGCCGGCCGCTCGGGCGTGGACATCTATCGCCTGTCGAAGTTCCAGCGCTCCAACCAGTCGACCTGCATCAACCAGCGCCCGATCGTGCGTGTGGGTGACGCGGTGAAGGCCGGCGACGTCATCGCTGACGGCCCGTCGACCGACCTGGGCGAACTGGCGCTGGGCCGCAACGCCCTCGTCGCCTTCATGCCTTGGAACGGCTACAACTTCGAAGACTCGATCCTGATCTCCGAGCGGATCGTGCGCGATGACGTCTTCACCTCGATCCACATCGAGGAGTTCGAGGTCATGGCCCGCGACACCAAGCTGGGGCCGGAAGAGATCACCCGCGACATCCCGAACGTCGGCGAGGAGGCCCTGCGCAACCTCGACGAAGCGGGCATCGTGGCGATCGGCGCCGAGGTCCAGCCGGGTGACATCCTGTGCGGCAAGGTCACGCCCAAGGGCGAGAGCCCGATGACGCCGGAAGAGAAGCTGCTGCGCGCCATCTTCGGCGAGAAGGCCTCGGACGTGCGCGACACCTCGCTGCGCCTGCCGCCGGGCGTCGCCGGCACCATCGTGGACGTGCGCGTGTTCAACCGCCACGGCGTCGACAAGGACGAACGCGCCCTGTCGATCGAGCGTGATGAGATCGAGCGTCTCGGCAAGGACCGCGACGACGAGCTCAAGATCCTGGAGCGCAACGTCTATGGCCGTCTGAAGCCGCTGCTGGTCGGCAAGAACGCCGTCTCGGGTCCGAAGGGCCTGGGCCGCGGCGAGGTCACCGAGGACAAGCTGGGCGAACTGTCGCGCGGTCTGTGGTGGCAGGTCGCCCTCGACGACGAAAAGGCCATGGGCGAGCTGGAGGCCATGAAGGCCCAGTTCGAAACCGCCCGTAAGGCTCTGGACCGTCGCTTCGAGGACAAGGTCGAGAAGCTTCAGCGCGGCGACGAACTGCCCCCGGGCGTGATGAAGATGGTCAAAGTCTTCGTGGCGGTGAAGCGCAAGCTCCAGCCCGGCGACAAGATGGCCGGCCGTCACGGCAACAAGGGCGTCATCTCCAAGATCCTGCCGATCGAGGACATGCCGCACCTGGAGGACGGCACCCACGTCGATATCGTGCTGAACCCGCTGGGCGTGCCGTCGCGCATGAACATCGGCCAGATCTTCGAGACCCATCTGGGATGGGCCGCGGCGGGTCTGGGCAAGCAGATCTCGGGCCTGCTCGAAGACTGGCAGCACGGCGGACAGAAGAAGGCGCTGATCGAGCGGCTGACCGAAATCTACGGCAAGGAAACCCCCTTGCCGCAGGACGAGGACGAGCTGGTCGAGTTGGCCCAGAACCTGTCCAAGGGCGTGCCGTTCGCCACGCCGGTGTTTGACGGCGCCCACATCAACGACATCGAGGACCTGCTGGAGAAGGCCGGCCTGGAGCGTTCGGGTCAGTCGTGGCTGTTCGACGGCCAGACCGGGGAGCGGTTCAAGCGCCCCGTCACGGTCGGCTACATCTACATGCTGAAGCTGCACCACCTGGTGGACGACAAGATCCACGCCCGCTCCATCGGGCCGTACAGCCTGGTCACCCAGCAACCGCTGGGCGGCAAGGCCCAGTTCGGCGGCCAGCGCTTCGGCGAGATGGAGGTGTGGGCCCTGGAAGCCTACGGCGCCGCCTACACCCTGCAGGAGATGCTGACGGTGAAGTCCGACGACGTGGCCGGCCGCACCAAGGTCTATGAGGCCATCGTCCGTGGCGACGACAGCTTCGAGGCGGGCATTCCGGAGAGCTTCAACGTCCTCATCAAGGAGATGCGCTCGCTGGGCCTGAACGTGGAGCTGGAGAACAGCTGATCGGAGCCTTCAGCCCTCTCCGTCGCGAGGCGGGGAGGGCGGTTCGACCGCTCTCCAACTCTGAAAGTTTTTCGCGGCTTGGCCGCAGAAGGAATTGCCAAAGATGAACCAGGAAGTCCTGAACATCTTCAATCCGGTCCCGGTCACCCCGACCTTCGACCAGATCCGTATCGCCCTGGCCTCTCCGGAAAAGATCCGGTCGTGGTCG
>CAXBPJ010000211.1:0-4103 GCA_963977325.1 uncultured Brevundimonas sp.
AGGTGCTGACCTATATGGTCGCCATGGAAGCCCAGACGGCGATCTGGGTGGTCGCCGAACCCCGGCCCGAGCACGTTTCGGTGGTCGCCTGGCTTAACGAGTCCAGCAGTTCGGACTTCTACCTGGTGAAGGTCGAGGCGGTGCGGATTGGCGTCTCGCCACCGGCGCCGTTGCTGACCCTGATCGTCGGTCCGTCAGCCGAGACGGCCGCAGTTTCGCGCAGCAAACGCGAGTTCGCCGAGCGGCATGATGTGCGCCAGAACTGGTGGACGCGTCTCGTCGCGCGACCGGACGCCAAGCTGCACAGCCACATCACCCCGGGGGCATCCCCATGGATCGGCGTGACCTCGGGCGTGCCCGGGCTGCCGCTGAACTACGTCATCACCCAGCAGGACTGTGGTGCGGAACTCTATATCGACCGTGGCAAGGGCTCGGACGCCGAGAACAAGTCGATCTTCGACCAGCTCTTCGCTAGGCGCGAGGAGATCGAGCAGGCCTTCGGCGGCCCCCTGAGTTGGGAGCGGCTCGACGACGGTCGCGCCAGCCGCATCCGGGCGCGTGTCACCGCCGGCGGCTATCGCGCCCCCGAGGACGAGTGGGATGCCATCCAGACCCAGCAGGTCGCCACCATGAACCGGCTGCACAAGGCGCTCCAGCCGCACCTGAAATCCTTGAAGCTGGGCTACGAGGCGCAAGAATGACCGTCCTCGTGCCCGGCTCTGGCGGAGTGACGGCCGGCCGTTCACTGGAACTCTATTTCATCGATGGCCGCCCCGACGGCATGCTGACGGCCGAGGTTTTCAACTGGACGGGCCACGTCCTGATGGCGCCTCGAACCCAGCTAGCGGCGGCGCTGAGTCGCAAGGAGGCTGGCTACACGGGCGTGTATCTGCTCCTCGGCGAATACGAGGGTGAACCTCGCGCCTACGTCGGCGAGGGCGAGGACATCAGCGACCGCATCCGCAGCCACGATACCCGCAAGGACTGGTGGACCACCGTGGTGCTGGTGACTTCGGCAGCCAACAACCTGCACAAGGCGCACGCAAAGTATCTGGAAGCGCGCCTTGTCGAACAAGCACGCCTCGTAGGCCGCGTGACGCTGGACAAAGGGAACACGCCTCCTCGACCCGGTCTGTCCGAGGCTGCCCAGGCAAACATGGAGGCGTTTCTCGACTACCTCTTCATGGTGTTGCCGGCGCTGCGGATCGACATGTTCCTTCAGGCTACGCGGCCCGCCCGCCAGCACCCCGTCGAGACGTCGGGCACCAGCCCCACTCGCTTCGAACTGGTGAACCGGAAGCACAAGCTGCGGGCGACGGCCGTGCTCGACGGTGGCGACTTCATCGTCCAGGCGGGGTCGCTCGCAAGAGCGAGTTGGGAGGGGCGGAATACGGAAACCAGCGGCTACGCTCTCCTACGCGATGAACTCCAGCGAATGGGTGTGCTGGCGACCCGCGGCGGTGCCTGCGAGTTCACCAAGGACTACGCGTTTAAAAGTCCCAGCGCCGCCGCCGCCGTGGTGAATGGACGGCCCGCCAACGGCACCCTTGAGTGGCGGTTGGAAGGCGGTGGAGCGACCTACAAGGAGTGGGAAGCCCAGCATCTAGGGGTGCTGACCGGGAAGGCCGGGTTATGAGCCTTCACAAGGAAATTAGCTTCGAAACCGAGGTCTGCGAGCATCTCGCGGCTCACGGCTGGCACCACGACGCCGGCGATTACGTCCACCACGACCGGCGGCGCGCGTTGTTCACCCCGGACCTGGCGGCGTGGGTGGAACAGACCCAGCCCGAGGCTTGGGCGGCCTTATCCAATACGCATGGTGCCGCTGCCGCCGACGTCCTCGCCGATCGGCTGCGCAAGTCCCTGGACGAGCGTGGCGTGCTTGACGTTCTGCGCAACGGGCTCGACATCGTGGGCGCACGCGGGCGCCTGGCGATGGCGCAGTTCCGTCCGGCCATGGGCATAAACCCCGAGATCAGCCGGCGCTACGAGGCGAACCGGCTGCGGGTGGTCCGGCAAGTGCGCTACTCGACCGCCAACGAGAACTGCATCGACCTGGTGCTTTATCTGAACGGTGTGCCGGTTGCGACGGCGGAATTGAAGACCGACTTCACCCAGAGCGTCCGCGACGCCATCGACCAGTATCGCTTCGATCGGCTGCCCAAGACCAAGAGCGGCCCGGTCGAGCCTCTTCTCGCCTTTCCCGGCGGCGCCCTCGTGCACTTCGCGGTGAGCAACCGCGAGGTCGAGATGACCACCCGGCTGGAAGGGCCGGCGACGCGCTTCCTGCCGTTCAACCGTGGCGACCACGGCGGCAAGGGCAACCCGTCGGATGGACCTGGACACCCCACCGCTTACCTCTGGGAGGAGGTCTGGCAGCGCGATAGCTGGCTGGAGATTCTCGGCCGCTACATGGTGACCAAGCGGGACGCCAAGAAGCGGATCACGGGGGCGATCTTCCCGCGCTATCACCAGCT
Organism: uncultured Brevundimonas sp.; assembly: GCA_963977325.1. Classification (GTDB taxonomy): domain Bacteria; phylum Pseudomonadota; class Alphaproteobacteria; order Caulobacterales; family Caulobacteraceae; genus Brevundimonas. The sequence goes on from CAXBPJ010000211.1 coordinate 2,478, forward strand.
CGACGCGACCCGGAAGCTGACCGCCAAGGTGCTGGAGGAAGGTCCCGGCGGGCGGTTCCTGATCCAGCACTCCGCCGGCTCGGGGAAGACCAACTCCATCGCCTGGTCGGCCCACTTCCTGTCCGAACTGCACGACGCCAATGACAACAAGCTGTTCAGCAGCGTCATCGTCGTCTCCGACCGAAACGTCATCGACAGCCAGCTTCAGGAGGCCCTGTTCGACTTCCAGCGGGTTCAGGGTGTTGTCGAGACGATCAAGAGCGAGAGCGGCTCCAAGAGCGGCCAACTGGCCAAGGCGCTGGCCGCCGGAAAGAAGGTGATCGTCTGCACGATCCAGACCTTCCCCTTCGCCATCGAAGCCGTCCGCGACTTGGCTGCCACCGAGGGCAAGGCCTTTGCCGTCATCGCCGACGAGGCCCACTCCAGCCAGACCGGCGAGGCGGCGGCCAAGCTGAAGGAACTGCTGTCGGCCGAAGAGGCGGCGGCGCTCGCTGACGGCGGCGAGGTGTCGAATGAGGACATCCTGGCCGCCAAGATGGCGGGCCGCGCCAGCGACAAGGGCATCACCTACGTCGCCTTCACAGCGACGCCCAAGGCCAAGACGATCGAACTGTTCGGGCGGCCGGGTCCTGACGGACTGCCGGTCCCCTTCCACGTCTACTCGATGCGGCAGGCGATCGAGGAGGGCTTCATCCTCGACGTGCTCAAGAACTACACGCCCTACCGCCTGGCTTTCCGGCTGGCCCACAACGGCCGCGACTGGGACGACAAGGAGGTCGAACGCGACGCCGCCGGCAAGGCGATCATGCGATGGGTCCGGCTGCACCCCTACAACATCAGCCAGAAGGTCCAGATCGTAGTCGAGCACTACCGCGAGAACGTCCAGCCGCTCCTCGACAGCAAGGCCAAGGCGATGGTTGTGCTGGGCAGTCGACAGGAGGCGGTCCGCTGGCAGCTAGCGATCAACAAATACATCGCGGACCGGGGCTATAAACTGGGGACTCTCGTCGCCTTCTCAGGCGAGGTGAACGACAAGGAATCTGGCTCCGAGCCGTTCACCGAGACGAGCTCGGAGTTGAACCCTGGCCTGAAGGGGCGCGACATCCGCGACGCCTTCGCCGGGCCGGACTATCACCTGCTGCTCGTCGCCAACAAATTCCAGACGGGCTTCGACCAGCCGCTGCTGTGCGGCATGTATGTCGACCGCAGGCTAGCCGGCATCCAGGCGGTTCAGACCCTCTCGCGCCTGAACCGCGCCCATCCGGGCAAGGATACGACCTACATCCTCGACTTCGTGAACAGCTCGGACGAGGTCCTGAAGGCGTTCCAGACCTACCACGAGACGGCGGAACTGGAGAGCGCCACCGACCCCAACCTGATCTTCGACATCAGGGCGAAGCTGGACGCCGCCCGGCACTATGACGATTTCGAGGTCGAGCGCGTCGTCCGCGTCGAACTCGACCCGAACGCCAAGCAGTCGGAACTGATCGCCGCCATTGAGCCTGTGGCCGATCGGCTGCTGAAGGCCTTCAACGGCGCCAAGCAGGCCTACAACCTCGCTCGATCCACCGGCAACGAGACGGCGATGGCCGAGGCCATGGATCACATGTCGGCGCTGGATCTCTT
>CAXBPJ010000212.1:0-4088 GCA_963977325.1 uncultured Brevundimonas sp.
CCGGGATAGTCGCCCACCACGTTGATCAGCTGGGCATGGGCCTGATTGGCCTGGTTTCGGCGGGGCTGAACGCCCTGGCCGTGGCGCTGCTGTCGCAGGACATGTGGCTGATCTTCACCACCTTCCTCGACATCCCGATCATCCTCGGCCTGTTCTTCCTCATGCTGTTCTGGGCCAAGAAGGGCCCGGAGGCGCGGACCTACTGACAGCGCGGCGTTGAAGCCTTTCGCGCAATAGGGCGTTGGACCCTGAACGACCCGTCGACGCCCGGCGGCGACGAGGGGGAGACCGACCGCTGAGCCGAGCTGAAGAGACTGGAGCAGCAACGGGCGCCCGCACCGGCGATTTTCTGTCGCACGCCGAGGGTGAAGTCGCGCGCCTAATGCGCACGAGCGACTGGTCGTCTTCGCCGCTGGGGCCGCCGGACGCCTGGTCGCCGGCGCTCAAGACGATCGTCGAGCTGATGCTGGCGTCACGCATTCCCATGTTCGTCGCCTGGGGCGACGACCTCGGCTTCCTCTACAACGACGCCTATCGCCACATCCTGGCCGACAAGCACCCCGATGCCCTTGGCCGTCGGTTCGAGGACATCTGGTCGGAAATCTGGTCGGACATCAGCGCGATGGTCGACGCGGCCCTGCAGGGCCGCGCCACCTATTCCGAAGACCTGCCCCTCACTATGAACCGCAAGGGGCACGACGAGCAAACCTGGTTCACCTTCTCCTATTCACCGGCGCGAGACGAACACGGGCGGATCGCCGGGATGTTCTGCGCCTGCACCGAGACCACGGGCCAAGTGCTGGCGGATCGCGCCAGGCTCGAGGCCAATGAACGGCTGGAGATGGCTCTATCGGCCGGGAACGGGGTGGGAACCTGGGACTGGGACGTGCCCAACGACCGCGTGCTCGCGGATGCGCGTTTTGCCGAAATCTACGGGGTCGATCCGGAAAAGGCCCGGCTAGGCGCACCGCTGACCGAGTTCTTTGGCTCGATGCACCCGGACGATGGTCCCCGCGTACGGGCCGAGATCGACGAAGCACTTAAGACGGGGGGGGCCTTCCAGTCCGAATATCGACTGCTTCAGCCCAATGGCGAGGCGCGCTGGGTCGCGGCCCAGGGCCGGGCGTCACTGGCTCCCGACGGGAGGCCGCTGCGCCTTCCAGGTGTGACGTTCGACATCACTGAACGCCGCCGCATGACCGACGCCCTCCGCGAAAGCGAAGAGCGCTACCGGGGCCTGTGCATCATCGAAATGAAGTTCGACCCCGAGCGGCGGCCGATCGATTATCTGATCGTCGAGGGCAATGCCGCCTTCGAACGGCTCACCGGTCTGGCGGGCGCCAACGGCAAGTGGGTGTCGGAAGTCGCCCCCGGCCTGGAACAACACTGGTTCGACCTCTACGGGCGGGTGGCCCTGACCGGCGAGCCGGCCCGGTTCGAAAATCCGGCCGATATCTTTGGCCGCTGGTACGATGTGCAGGCGATGCGGATCGGTGAACCGGAGGCCAGGCGGGTCGCCATCCTGTTCAACGACATCACCGCCCGCAAGGGGCTGGAGCTTCGCCAGCAGGTTCTGCTGGAATTGAACGACGCCGTGCGGGACCTGACCGACCCCGGCGACATCGCCCAGGCCTCCTCGCGCATCCTCGCCGAGGCCCTGCAGGTCAGCCGGGTCGGCTACGGCGTCATGGACACCGATGCCGAAACCATCACGATCGAGCGCGATTACAACGCACCCGGGGTGAAGAGCATCGCGGGCGTAATCCACTTCCGCGACTTCGGCGACTATATCGAGGACCTGGCTAGAGGCGACGTGGTGGTCTTCGACGACGGTGGCGCCGATCCACGCGTGACCGACGGCGGCAAGGCCTTGGACAGCATCAGCGCCAGGGCTCTGATCAATCTGCCGCTGATCGAACAGGGGCGGGTCGTCGCCCTGCTGTTCGTCAACAACGCCACGCCGCGCCACTGGTCCGAGGACGACATCGCCCTGGTGCGCGAAGTGGCCGAGCGGGTCCGCACCGCGACCGAGCGCGCGCGCGCCACCGTGGCGCTGCGGCGCAACGCCGAGCGGCTGCGCTTTCTGGACGCCCTGAACGTCGAAGTCGCCAAGGTCACCAGCGCCGACGAGGTGCTGGCGGTCACGACGCGCATGACGGCCCAGCACCTGAAGGTGGCCAACTGCGCCTACGCCGACATGGACCCTGACCAGGACGGCTTCACGATCCGCGGCGACTGGGCCGAACCGGGCATGGCCAGCATCGTCGGCCATTATCAGCTCGCCGACTTCGGCAAGCTGGCGGTCCAGGAATTGGGGGCCCGGCGGCCGCTGATCATCAACGACAACCTGACCGAGATCGCGCCTGAGGAGGCCGCGACCTTCCAGGCCATCGGCATCGGCGCGACCATCTGCATGCCCCTGGTCAAGGAGGGCCGGCTGACCGCCCTGATGGCCGTGCATCACCGAGGACCGCACGCCTGGACCGAGGAGGAGCTGGAGACCATCCGCGAGGTCACCGAGCGGTCCTGGGCCCATGTCGAGCGGGTGCGGGCCGAGGCCGGGCTGCGCGAAAGCGAGGCGCGCTTCCGCAACATGGCGGACAATACCCCGATGATGATGTGGGTCACCGATCCCACCGGACACTGCCTCTACCTCAACAAGACCTGGTATGACTTCACCGGCCAGAGCCCGGCCGAGGCCGAGGGCTTCGGCTGGCTGGACGCCACCCATCCCGACGACAAGGCGCGGGCCGAGGAGGTCTTCCTGACCGCGAATGCGGCGCGCGAACCCTTCATGCTGGAGTACCGGCTGAGGCGGGCCGACGGCGTCTATCGCTGGGCCATCGACGCGGCCAGCCCGCGCTTCGGGTCCGACGGTCAGTATCTCGGCTATGTCGGCTCGGTCATCGACATCGACGAGCGGCGCGAGGTCGAGGATGCGCTGCGCTCGACCGAAGCCAACCTTCGCGAGCTGAACGCCACGCTCGAGGAACGGGTCGCCGAAACCTTGGCCGAGCGCAAGGTGCTGGCCGATGTGGTCGACTCGGTCGACGCCTTCGTCCAGGTGATCGACCCGGAGTTCCGCTGGATCGCTATCAATCGAGCCGCTTCCGACGAGTTCGAACGTGTTTTCGGTCGGCGGCCGGGCGTCGGGGAATCGTTGCTCGAGACTCTGGCGCACCTGCCCGAAGAAGCGGACCGGTTCCAGACCCTCTGGCGACGCGCGCTTGCGGGCGACACCGTCAATGAAGTGATGGAGGTCGGCGATCCGGAGCGGACCCGCAGCCCTCACGAAATCCGGCTCTATCCCCTGCGAGACGCCGAGGGTCACATCATCGGCGCGTTCAAGTTCGGCTATGACGTGACGGGGCGACTGAGTGAGCAGGCGCGCCTGCGCGACGCCGAAGAGGCGCTGCGCCAAAGTCAGAAGATGGAGGCGATCGGCCAGTTGACCGGCGGCATCGCCCACGATTTCAACAATTTGCTGGCCGGCATCATCGGCAGTCTGGAATTGCTGTCCAAGCGCCTATCCGAGAACCGCCTGGGCGGCATCGAACGCTATATCGACGCGGCCTCGGGTTCCGCCCAGCGGGCCGCCAGTCTGACCCAGCGCCTTCTGGCCTTTTCGCGTCGCCAGACTCTGGATCCCCGGCCGACCGACCTTAACCGCCTGATCAGCGGCATGGAGGATCTTATCCGCCGCAGCGTAGGGCCGGGCGTGGAGGTCGAGGTGGTGGGCGCCGGCGGGCTGTGGACCACGCGGGTCGATCCGTCCCAGCTGGAGAACGCCCTGCTGAACCTGTGCATCAACGCCCGCGACGCCATGGCGCCGGCCGGCGGGCGGCTGACCATCGAAACGGCCAACAAGTGGCTGGACGACCGGCATGCACGGGAACGCGACCTGCCCGCAGGCCAGTATGTCTCGCTGTGCGTCACCGATACGGGCACCGGCATGACGCCTGAGGTCGTGGACAAGGCCTTCGATCCCTTTTTCACCACCAAGCCCATGGGACAGGGGACGGGACTTGGCCTATCGATGATCCATGGCTACGTGCGACAGTCGGGCGGCCAGGTGCGCATCTATACCG
>CAXBPJ010000213.1:0-4082 GCA_963977325.1 uncultured Brevundimonas sp.
ATCGACGCTGAGCGAGCCGCGCCGGCCCGAGATCGAGCCGTCGTCCACCACGGTCACGCCCGGCGCCGCCACCCGCTGGCCCATCATGCCGTTGAACACCGACGAGCCCTTCCTGTGGAAATCGCCCTCGAAGCCGTGGCCTACCGCCTCGTGCAGCAGCACGCCGGGCCAGCCCGGGCCCAGCACCACATCCATCTCCCCGGCCGGGCAATCGACCGCCTCCAGATTGACCAGAGCCTGGCGCAGGGCCTCGTCGGCCTGGGCGCGCCAGCGGTCGGGGGCGACGAAGGTCTCGAAGGTCGAGCGCCCGCCGGCGCCCGTGCCCGCGCTCTCGCGCCGCCCGTCCTTTTCCACCGTCACGGCGATATTGACCCGGACCAGCGGGCGGACGTCGCGGAACGACCGGCCGTCGCCGCGCAGGATCTCGACATGGCGGCGTTCTCCGACCAGCGAGGCCGAGACCTGGACCACGCGCGAGTCCTTGGCCCGGGCATAGGCGTCGATTTCCTGCAGCAGGACGATCTTTTCGGCGAAGTCCGGCGCGGCCAGAATGTCCTGGTCGCCATAGAGCTTCTGGTTGGTGGCGCGCGGCGCCTCGGCGGCCACGCCGGAATAGCCGCGCTTGGCCAGGGCGGCGGCGTCGGCCGCGCGCCCGATGGCGGCCTCGGAAATCTCGTTGGCGTGGGCGTAGCCGGCGGTCTCGTTGGCCACCACGCGCAGCCCAAAGCCCTCTGTGGCGTCATAGCTTGCTGACTTCAAGCGCCCGTCATCGAACAGCAGGGCCTCGCTCTCGGATCGCTCCAGGAACAGCTCGCCGTCGTCGGCGCCGTCGAGCGCCCCTTTCAGCAGGCCCAGGGCGCGATCGGGATCGACACCGGAATGGTCGAGGATGGGCGGGGTCGGGACATGAACGGTCATGGCCGAAAGGTAGGGGCTCCGACCTCCCGCGTCATCCCCGGCGCGGCTACCGGTTCGCTGCAGCGATCAGGGTGTCGGCCAGATAGGAGGACAGATAGCCGTCGGCGCGCACGCCATTGGCCTGTTGCCAGGCCTTGAGCGCCCGGCGGGTGCCCGCGCCGATGACGCCGTCGATGCCGCCGGGGTCATAGCCCAGGGCCTGCAGCGCCCGCTGCGCCCCGAACCGCTGATCGCGCGATAGGCCCTCGTCGCTGGGCCACGACGCCACCAGACCGGGCTTGTCGGCCAGACCGTCGGCGATCAGGCCGATGGCCAGGGCATAGGCCACCGAGTTGTTGTAGCGCCGGATCATATAGTGGTTAGGCAGGGCCAGAAAGGCAGGCCCGTCGGCGCCCTGAGGCAGCAGGATGGTGGCGTCCTCGGCCGCCTCGGCGGCGCTCAGGGAGCCGCCGCGCGCCAGGGTCACGCCCTGCCGAGCCCAGTCACTCCAGGGCCGCTCGGCGCTGTCGGCCAGGCCGTAATCGAAGCCTTGCGGCAGCACGACCTCATAGGCCCAGCCCTGACCGCGCTTCCACCCGGCCTTGTTCAGAAGATTGGCGGCCGAGGCCAGGGCGTCGGCGTCCGAGCCCCAGATATCGACCCGGCCGTCGCCATCGCCGTCGATGGCCAAGTTCAGATAGTTGTCGGGCATGAACTGGGTCTGGCCCATGGCTCCGGCCCAGGAGCCGAGAAGACCCGACCGGGCGCGGCGGCCCTCGATGACGATCTTCAGCGCATCGGCCAACTGGCCCTCGGCCCAATCCCGACGACGCCCTTCCCAGGCCAGGGTGGCCAGCGAGCGGATCACGTCCTTGTCGCCCTGAATGGCGCCGAAGGCCGATTCCTGGGCCCAGATGGCGACCAGGATTTCCTTGGGCACGCCCAGTCGCTGCTCGACCTCCCACGGCACGCGGTCGAGGCGCTGCTTGCCCATGCGCACCTTATCGGCGCTGGCGGCGGCCTGGACATAGGCGCCGACCGGGCGGCTGAATTCCGGCTGATTGCCGTCGCTGCGCACCACCGACATGTCGGGCGTCAGTCCGGCCAGCTCGCGCTCGAAGGCGGCGCGGTTCGCCCCGCCGTGACGGTCGAGGAAGCTGGCCTTCCAGGCGTCGAAGGCCATCTGCTCCGTCCCGCCCGAGGGCGGGGTCGGGGTGGGTGTGGGCGGCGGGGCCGGCGCGGGCGTCGGTTGCGGCGCCCGCGGCGCGGGTGTCATCGGCGGCGGGGCGACCGTCATCGGCGCGCAGGCGGCGACGAACAGCAGGAGGAGGAGGCGCTTCTTCATCCGACCGAGTCTAGCGGTCGCGGATGAACGGGAGCAATCACAACCCCTTGAGCCGCTCCGGCGTTGCTGCCGAGCTGGGCGCAGCGGGCTTTGTGCGCGCCTGCGGCGGCTGATCCGCGCGCATCAGACGCATCAGGCTGTCGGAGCCTCCGGTGAGAACGATCATGGCGACACCCTCCTCCGAAATGAGAGTGTCTCGCATTTTCGCAATTGCCAAGCGCTGGTTTCAGTGAACTGTCGTGCGATCTTCAACGGCCTTGTCGACCCGGTTGGCGATCCGCGTCGTGGCCCCGAAAGGCGCGGCCAGCATGCCGGCGCGGCGATCCAGCTTGCGCGCCTGGTGGGCGAAGGCGGCGGCGAGACCGGCCGTGGTCATGGCCGCCAGCACCTGGCCGGGCAGGCTGCGGGGCCGGGCCGCAAGCCAGGTGGCGTTGACCCCTTGGGCCAGCGCCCACAGTTGCATGGCCGAACGGCGCGCCGGAACCGACGGCGCATTCCACACCCGGATGGCGGAGAGAGTTGTTGCGGAGAAGACCGCCGGCAGGACCAGGCTCAGTGGTCCGCGTGGGCGCTCGGTCACGGGCGCGTCGCCATTCAGATGATGAGGCCGGCGGGCTGCGGCCGGCTTGATGGCGCCGGTCGCGGTGGCCGTGGCCAGCAGGGCCACCCCCAGGGTCAGGGCGATGCCCACAGCGACGTGGGCGCCGGACCGGCCCTCGCTGTTCAGAAAATCGACGGCCTGATCACGGACATCGTCGATCGTGTCTTCCAGTTGCTCCAGCATCACCCTCTCCTGTCGGCCTTCATGGGCTAAGGGCGTTTCGCCGATCCGGGTTCCGGAAAAGCGAAAGGCGGAGCCGAAGCCCCGCCTTTCATGGTGGAAGCAGCCTTCGTGCGACCTGTGATCGCCGTTCATGCGCAGCATGAAATCGGCGACACCGTCTCCGTCCACGTCCAGGTTCAGCATCGTCACGCCACCTCCGAACGTCAGGGTGGCCTGACCCGCCTGGCCCGAGAAGGCGTCGACGAAGGCGAAGGCCTGGTCGCCGTTTGTGGTGGTGTCGGCGTCGATCCGCGACAGGTCGATGATGTCTTGCGCCTCCAGGTCCGAAATCCGGTCCGAAGCGGCCACCGTCGAATCGAGCACCGAGAGGAACATGAAGGTGTCCCGACCGGCGCCGCCGCTCATGGCGTCAAAGGAGCCGCCACCGATCAGCACGTCGTCGCCGCCGCCACCGGACAGGATGTTGTACTCGGCGTTGCCGGTAATGACATTGTCGAGGCTGTTGCCGATCCCATAGCGCGCGGAACCCGTCAGGGTGAGATCCTCGGCATAGATGCCGGCGAGGTTGAAGTTGATTGAGGCGATCACGTGATCCCGACCTTGGCCGGCGCTCTCGTAAATCCGGTCGCCGACGTTATCGACATGGTAGGTATCATCGCCCAGGCCGCCCGCCATCTGATCGGCGCCGCCCAGGCCGTTCAGGATATTGTCGCCGGAATTGCCGACCAGGCGATTGGCCTGGCTGTTGCCGGTGGCGTTGAGATCCGCCGAGCCGAGCAGGACGAGACGCTCGACATAGGTTCCGGCCAGATCGTAGCTGACCGCAGAGCGGATTTCGTCGAAGCCTTCGTTCCTGTTTTCATATACGCGATCCCCGGCGTGGTTGACGACATAAGTGTCGTTGCCCTTGCCGCCGGCCATCAGGTCGGCGCCGCCCTTGCCGTCGAGGATGTTGTCGCCGTCATTGCCGACCAGGCGGTTGGCCTTGGAGTTGCCGATGGCGTTGATGTCCGCCGATCCCAGCAGGACCAGCCGCTCCACGTAACGGCCCGCGAG
>CAXBPJ010000214.1:0-4071 GCA_963977325.1 uncultured Brevundimonas sp.
CGGAGCCGCCGGCGCCCCCGCGACCATCCTGACCCACGGTTGGGGGATGGACAGCACCATCTGGAGCTATGCGCGCGAAGACCTTGGCCCCCAGCTGGCCCTGACGTTGTGGGACCTGCCTGGCCTCGGTCGATCCCGATCGGCCCGTGAGATCAGCCTGGAGGCCATGGCGGTGGAGCTGCGAGGCCTCATCACCCAGGCCGGCGACGGGAAGGTCGTTCTCGTCGGCCACAGTATCGGCGGCATGATCATCCAGACCCTGGCCCGCGATAGGCCCGAGACCGTGCGCGATCGCGTCGCCGGCGTGGTTCTGCTGAACACCACCCACACCAACCCGCTGAAGACCATGATCCTCAGCCGCCTCATGCTGGCGCTGCAGAAGCCCGTCATCGAGCCCATGCTTAGGCTGACCATCCTGCTGCACCCACTGGCCTGGCTTTCGGCCTGGCAAAGCTATTTCAGCGGCATGGCCAACCTTGCGAACCGCCTGGGCTTCGACGGCCACGTGACCCGCAGCCAGCTGGAACACACCACGCTGTTGGCCACCCGTAACCCTCCGGCGGCTCAGGCGCGGGGCATTCTGGCCATGCTGCGCTGGGATGCGACCGACGCCTTTCGCGGCCTCGAGACGCCCGTGCTGGTGGTCGGCGGGAAACAGGACATCGTCACCCGCCCGGACGCCTGCCGCGTCATCGCGGCCTCCGCGCCGCAGGGAACCCTCGAGCTGGTGGACGGCGCCAACCACATGGGCATGCTGGAGTTGGCCGAACTCTACGACACGATGATCGCCAAGTTCGCGCTCGGCGTCAGCGCTCGGCAAGATCGCAGGGGTCAGGTCGGACCGTAGGGCGGAGGTTGCGGGAACCGGGGACAGTCGCGCTTGATCAACGCGCTGAATTCGTCCCTCAGCGGATCGCTGGCGAGAAGCAGCCGGTTGGGCCGCGACACGAAGCCTTGCGCACCGGCCTCCCCTCTGAGGCCGACATAACCGCACAGGGTCCGCCCGGCCCCCGCCTCAAGCAGCCGCACCTCGGCGCGCGGGCCCAGCTGTTCACGCGCCTGACGCAACAACCGCGCCGAGCCCGCCTCGCCGATGGGTCCCACCGCATCGCCCGAGGCGACCCGCCACAGCACCAGCCCGCCCAGCACCAGCACCGCCGCGCCCAGCACGGCGATCACCCGCTCGGTCCGAATGCGTCGCGCCCCCATGGCCTCCTCTTCGCAGTGCGTTGAAGAAGAACATGCCGGGCTTCGCCGATCCGCGAAACCCTACTTCCCGGCGAAAAGATCACCTTCGCGCGCCGGCTGGGGCGGCGCGGTCAGGCCCAGGTGGTCGTAAGCGCGGGCGCAGGCCATGCGGCCGCGAGGGGTGCGCTGGATGAAACCCTGTTGCAGCAGATAGGGTTCGATCACGTCCTCGACGGCGTCGCGCGCCTCGGCGATGGCGGCGGCCAGGGTGTCCATGCCGACCGGCCCCCCGCCGTAGTTCTCGATCAGGGCCTTGAGGAAGCGGCGGTCGTTAGCGTCCAGACCGACCTCGTCGATCTCCAGCCGGCTCAGCGCACGACCCGCAACCATCCGGTCGATCACCGCCGCGCCCTCGGCGTCGGCGAAGTCGCGCACCCGGCGAAGCAGCCGGCCGGCCACGCGCGGCGTCCCCCGCGAGCGCGAGGCGATCTCGGTCGCGCCCTCGTCGTTGATCGCCGCGCCCATCTTGCGCGCCGCCCCGGTGATGACCCGGACGAGCTCCTCGGCCGAATAGAACTCCAGCCTCAGCGGAATCCCGAACCGGTCCCTCAGCGGCGTGGCCAGGAGGCCCGCCCGCGTCGTCGCGCCCACCAAGGTGAAGGGCGCCAGGTCGATCCGCACCGACCGCGCCGACGGCCCTTCGCCGATGATGAGGTCCAGCACGTGATCTTCCATGGCCGGATAGAGGATCTCCTCCACCGCCGGGGCCAGACGGTGAATCTCGTCGATGAACAGGACGTCGCGCGGCTCCAGATTGGTCAGGATCGCCGCCAGATCGCCCGCCTTGGCCAGGATCGGGCCGGAGGTCGCGCGGAAACCCACGCCCAGCTCGCGCGCCACGATCTGAGCCAGGGTCGTCTTGCCCAGCCCTGGCGGCCCGAACAGCAGGACGTGGTCCAGCGCCTCTCCCCGCCCACGCGCCGCCGCGATGAACACCTTCAAATTGGCCTTCGCCTGCGGCTGACCAACGAAATCGGCCAGGGTCTGAGGCCGCAGGGCGCGGTCATAAGCCTCGCCAGGTGCCGCCTGACCCGAAATGATGCGGTCGTCGGTCATGCCGCCGCCCTCACCGTCCCAACTCCTGCAAGCCGGCGCGGATCACGGCCGACAGGTCGGCGTCCTCGCCCAGTCGCATCAGCGCATGGTCCACCGCCCGGCGCGCATTGGCTTCGGGCACGCCCAGCCCCAGCAAGGCCGACACCGCCTCTCCCGTGATGCTCGGAACCGGCGAGGCGACCTCGGCGTGGACACCGGGGGCCGACGGCAAAAACGTCCCGTCGCCGATGGCCTTCCCCTTCAGTTCAGTGACGATGCGCAGCGCCAGCTTGGGCCCCACGCCGTTGGCGCGGCCGACCGCCGCCTTGTCCTCGCGCGCGACCGCCTGGGCCAGGTCGCCGGGCGGCAGAACGTCGAGCACGCTCAACGCCGCCTTGGGCCCCACGCCCTGAATGGCCAACAGTTGGGTGAAGGCGCGCCGCTCGTCGCGTGTGAGAAAGCCATAAAGGCGCGGGCCGTTCTCCTGGCTCCACTGGCTCTCGACATGGAGGGTCGCCTCGTCGCCCGGCGCCGGCAGCCGCGTCAGGGTCCGCGCCCCGCACACCACCACATAACCCACGCCGCCGCAGTCGATCAGGCACTCGCCCTCCCCCACCTCGGCCAGCACTCCGCGCAAGCGTCCGATCATGCCGCCAGCCCTCGTGATCGCCTCAGGTTCGCATGGGTGATCGCCACGGCCAGGGCGTCGGCGGCGTCAGCGGTCACCTCCCCCGCCGCCGGCAACAGGCGCCGGACCATGAAGGCGATCTGGCTCTTGTCGGCGTGGCCGGCCCCGACCACGGCCTTCTTGATCAGGTTTGGCGCATACTCCGCCACGCTGAGCCCGCATTTCGCCGGCGCCAGCATCACCGCCGCCCGGGCGTGGCCCAGCTTCAGGGTCGAGGACGGGTTCATATTGACGAACACCTCCTCCACCGCCGCCTCCTCGCAGGCGTGGGCGGCGCAGATTTCGGACAGCGCCTCCATCAGATGCAGCAGTCGCTGGGCGAAGGGCGCGCGCTCATCTGGCGTCACCACCCCGTGCGCGATCCAGCGCAGCCGCGAGCCCTCGCAGGCGATCACGCCCCAGCCGGTGCGCCTCAAACCGGGATCAAGGCCGAGAATGCGGCTCTCCCCAGACGGAATCGGAACGTTCGCCATCCGTTCCCTTCTGCCCGAAAGAGGGTTAGCGAACAATGACCCGTTCAGTCGTCGCGCGGCGCCAGGATGTAGCCAGTGACCGATGGGATACCGGCCAGTCGGTCCGCCAGGCGCTGCAGGTCGCGGTCGCCGGATACCTTCAGCTTCCAGGTATGACTGACGATCCGACCGTCCTCAGACAGGGTCATGCGGGTCGCGGTTGGATGGGGGTCCAGTTCGCACAGGGCCTCGCGAACCTCGGCCAGGGGCGAACCACCTTGTCGGGCCCAGCTCGCCTCAGCGTCGATCACCTGACGCGCCGGCAGACGGACGCTGATCAGCCGCAGACCGACCAGGATCAGCGCCGTCACCACCGTGCCCAGGGCGCCAAGCGCATACAGCCCGGCTCCGAACAGGATTCCCAGCGACGATGTGACCCACAGGCTCGCCGCGGTCGTCAGGCCGTGAATCGAAAAGCCCGTGCGGAAGATCACGCCGGCGCACAGGAAGCCGATGCCGGTCAGGATGCCGTGCGCCATGCGCGTCGGATCGGTGACGATGTTCTCGTCCGGCAGGGCGCGGAAGGCCCAGTCCGCCTGGCTCATCGCCGCCTGCATCAGCAGCGCAGAGGCGAGGCACACCAGAATA
>CAXBPJ010000215.1:0-4062 GCA_963977325.1 uncultured Brevundimonas sp.
CCTCCAGATCGACGCCGTCCAGCGCCGTCCGCTCCCCGGCGGCGCTGCGAAAGCGCCGGGTCACCCCCTCCAGCCGGATCATGATCAGGCCTCGCGCGCCGGAACGATGGTGACGCTTTCGCCGCAGCCGCAGGCGTCCGTCTGGTTCGGATTGCGGAACACGAACTTGGACGACAGCCGGGTCACCTCCCAGTCGATCTCCGAGCCGATCAGGAACAGGATCGCCTTGGGCTCGATCAGGATCTTTACCCCCCGGCTCTCGACGATCTCGTCGGTCGGCAGGGCCTCCTCGGCATAGTCCAGCGTATACTCCTGCCCCGCGCAGCCGGCGTTCTTCACGCCCACGCGCAGCCCCGCATAGGGGCGCGGCGCCCGGCGCATGATCTCCAGCACGCGCGCGGCCGCCGCCTCGGTCAAAGTGACGATCGGGGGGCGCTTGCGGGGCTCGCGGGGGCTGACAGCCTGGGGGGGAAGGGGCGTGGTCATGGACAGGCCTTCAAGACGGCGCAACAACGCTTCACCTCTCCGCGCGCGAAGGCGCGTGGGGAGGACAGGACGACGCGCCAGCGGCGTCCAGGAGGGGGCGGCGCATGCGGTTGTCGGCGCGCTCCTGGCGAGGCCGGCGACGCCCCCGCCTGGTCGCTGACGCGACCTGTCCTCCCCATCGCCCTGCGGCGATGGAGAGGTAAGCGCACCCCTCGCTGCATCGGACCCATCATCAGAACATGTTCAGGGCCAGCTTGGCCTCGTCGCTCATCTTGTCGGGGGTCCACGGCGGGTCGAACACCAGGTTGGCGCGGGCCGACTTGATGCCCTCGACCTTCATCACCGCATCCTCGACCCAGCCCGGCATCTCGCCGGCCACCGGGCATCCAGGCGCCGTCAGGGTCATCTCGACCAGGACGTCCCGATCGTCCGAAACATCAACTTTGTAGATCAGGCCCAGCTCATAGATGTCGACCGGAATCTCCGGGTCGAACACCGTCTTCAGCGCCGTCACCAGATCGTCGGTCAGGCGATCCAGTTCGGCCTGCGACAGGGCGCTCTTCTGGGGCTCCTCCCAGGCGGCGGCGAAGTCGGAGCTCTCGGAAATCTTGGTGTTCACGTCGGTCACTGAAAGAATCTCCGCGCCTTGATCAGCGCGTCGGCGAAGGCGTCGGCGTCCTCCAGGGTGTTATATAGGGCGAAGGACGCGCGCGCGCTCGAGGTCAGGCCGAAACGCTCGGCCAGCGGCTCGCAACAATGCAGCCCGGCCCGCACCGCCACGCCGTAGCGGTCCAGGATCTGGGCGATGTCGTGGGCGTGGGCGCCCTCGACGGTGAAGGTCAGGATCGCCCCCTTCCCCGGCGCCTCGCCGATCACCCGCACGCCCTCGATCTCCGCCAACCGCGCCCGTGCGTGATCGTACAGCGCGCTCTCGTGCGCCAGCACGGCCGCCCGGTCGAAACTGCTCATCCAGTCCAGCGCCGCCTTCAGCCCGATGGCCTCCAGGATCGGCGGCGTCCCGGCCTCGAAGCGGTGCGGCGGTCGGGCGTAGGTCACCCGCTCCTCGGTAACCCGCTCGATCATCTCGCCGCCGCCCTGCCACGGCGGCAGGCTGTCCAGGGCCTCGTCGGTTCCATAAAGGGCCCCGATCCCGGTGGGCCCATACAGCTTGTGGCCCGTCGCAACATACCAGTCGCAGCCGATCGCCCGGACGTCCGGCGCCGCGTGCACCGCCCCCTGGCACCCGTCGATCAGCACCCGCGCCCCCACGCCATGGGCCAGCCGCGTGATGTCGGCGACCGGATTGATCGTCCCCAGCACGTTCGACATATGGGTGATCGCCGCCACCCGCGTCCGCGCGCTCAGCAGCGCCTCGAACGCCGCCATGTCCAGCGACCCGTCGTCCAGCACCGGCGCCCAGCGCAGCACCGCGCCCTTGCGTTCGCGCAGCATATGCCAGGGCACGATGTTGGAGTGGTGCTCCATCTGGCTGACGATGATCTCGTCGCCCGGCTGGATCGTGGCCCCCACGCCGGCCGCCACCAGATTGATCGCCTCGGTGCCGCCCTTCGTCCAGACGATGTTCGTCGCGTCCGGCGCGTTCACGAACCGCGCCATCGTCTCGCGCGCACCCTCGAACGCCTCGGTCGCCTCATTAGCCAGGGTGTGCAGCCCCCGATGCACATTGGCGTAACTGCCGCCCATCGCCGCCGACATGGCCTCGATCACCGCCCGAGGCTTCTGCGCCGAGGCGGCGTTGTCCAGATAGACCAACGGCTTGCCGTTCACCTCGCGGGACAAGATCGGCACCTGCGCGCGGGCGGCGGCGGCGTCGAACCCCTTCCCGCGAGTGTTCTTCACGACCCGCCCCTCTTCGACCGCACAATGCTTGTCATCCCGGAAGTCGCGCCAGCGACTATCCGGGACCAGCGAAGACGCCGCGCGCCTCGTCCCGGCTCGCCGCTCCGCGTCGTCCGGGATGACAACCGATCAGGGCGGTCACCGACGATCGCCATAGCACTCACAGCCTGTCTCCAAGCCATTCCCGCACCCTCTCCCGCGCGCCCTCGTGCTCGATCCGGTCCACCACCTCAAACAGGAACGCCTGGGTCAGCAGCGCCCGCGCCTCCTCGGCCGGCAGACCGCGCTGCTGCATGTAGAACAGCGCGCTCTCATCCAGATTGCCGACGGTATTGCCGTGCGCGCACTGCACCTCGTCGGCATAGATGATCAGCTCCGGCTTGGCGTCGATCTCGGCGCGTTCACCGAGGATCAGCGCGTGGTGCCCCATCCGCGCGTCGGTGCCGTCGGCCCCGCGCTGGACCACGATCTTGCCCTGGAACACGCCCCGCGCGGTGTCCCTGACCACGCCCTTGGCAAGTTGGCTGGTCCGCCCGTCCGGCCCCTGGTGATCGACCACGCTGGTCAGATCGACGTGCCGCGACCCCGCCCGCGCATAGACCCCGTCCATCCGCACCTCGCAGTCGGCGCCCGGATGCACGATCCGCGTCTCCAGCCGCTGCAGCTTGGCCCCCGTGGCGGCGATGGCCTGGGCGTATCGCGCGCCCTCGCCCAGCCGCACTTCGGCCTGCGTCACCGAGATCGCGTCCTCGGGTTCCTCGACCAGGACCAGCCGGGTCACCTCGGCCCCCGGCGCCACGTCGATCTCAAGTCGATTGTGCGCGACGTAACCCGACCCTGCCCCCTCGTGGCTCTCGAGCACCAGGAGCCGGGCCCCCGGCCGCGCCGAAATCCGCGCCGAAGCGGTGTGCCCCGTCCCCGCAGCGCCCGACACGAACCGCAGCCGCAGGGTCTGCTCGCCCGAGCCGACGAAGGCGTCGGCGCCCACCGCCATCCCATTGCCGAAGGCAAGCTGATCGCCACCGAGCGCGACCCACGGCCCCTCGCCTTGCACATCGACCGCCGGCGACACCCCAGGCGCCTCGCGCAGCCAGCGCCGCAGGTCGCTGTATTTCCACGCCTCGACCCGGAGATTCAGCGCGCTCACGCCGCCTGCGGCAGGTATTTGTCGTACCCTTCCGCCTCCAGCTCCAGCGCCAGATCCGGCCCGCCGGACGCCACGATCCGGCCGCCGGCCAGCACATGCACGCGGTCCGGACGGATATAGTCCAGCAGCCGCTGATAGTGGGTGATCACCACCATGGCCCGCTCCGGCGAGCGCAGGGCGTTCACCCCGTCCGCCACGATCCGCAGCGCATCGATATCCAGCCCCGAATCCGTCTCATCCAGGATCAGCAGCCTGGGCTCCAGCAGCGCCATCTGCAGAATCTCCATCCGCTTCTTCTCACCGCCGGAAAAGCCGACATTCAGCGGCCGCTTCAGCATGTCGAAATCCATGCGCAACGCCTGCGACGCGGCCCGCACCAGCTTCAGAAACGCCGGCGCCGAAACCTCATCCTCGCCCCGCGCCCGCTTCTGCGCATTCAGCGCCGTGCGCACGAAGGTCAGGGCCGGCACGCCCGGAATCTCGATCGGATACTGGAACGACAGAAACACCCCCGCCGCCGCCCGCTCGGCGGGATCGAGCGCCAGCAGGTCCTCGCCGTCCCACGTCAC
>CAXBPJ010000216.1:0-4054 GCA_963977325.1 uncultured Brevundimonas sp.
GGCCCGCTCGACGGCCTCGGCGACCGCCCGGCGGCGCAGGCCGGCCAGCCGCGCCACGGTCGAGAGGGTCTCACGCACCGTCAGGGCGGGGAACAGCGCCGTCTCCTGCGGCGCCAGGCCGATACGGCGGCGCGCCCGGTGGTCGAGCACCACCTCCCGCTCGCCGACCTCGACCAGTCCGGCGTCGACGCTCAGCAACCCGCAGGCGACGCGCGCCGCCGTCGATTTTCCCGAACCGTTGGGGCCCAGCAGGGCATAGACCTCGCCCCGGCCGATGGTCAGGTCCAGCCCGTCCAGCACGGCGAGGCCGCCGTAACCGGCGCGAACCCCGGTCAGGGCCAGGGCCGGTCGCCCGCCCCGCTCGCCTTCGACTGCCGCGTCACGACGCCCCAGGATGTCCGCTCCCGCCTTCACGCCCCGCGCGGAGCCGACTAGGGTTCTATTCCGCCCGAACCGGCGGCCGGATGCAATCTCTCCCGTTTCCCGTCTCCCCGGCGAAGGCCGGGGTCCAGATTGAAGGACTCCGCAGCGTCCCTCTGAGGATCGGATCAACGCGATTATGTGCGCCGGCGGCCGGTCTCCTGGACCCCGGCCTTCGCGGGGAGACGGTGTTTCTTTGCCGCGTTCGCCCGTCAGGGCGACAGCAGCGAGTCTCCACGCTACCGTCACCGCATGAACGACGACGCCATCGCCCTGATCCGACGCAAGGACGAGCACATCGACCACGTCCTGGCCGGGCGCGGCCGTGGCGTGGGCGGCGCGGGGTTCGAGGCGGTGCGGTTCGTCCACGACGCCCTGCCGGAGCTGGACCTGGACGCCATCGACCTGTCGACCTCCCTGCTGGGCCGGCCGCTGCGCCTGCCCTTCCTGATCAGCTCCATGACCGGCGGGCCGTCGCGGGCCGAGGCCATCAACGCCCATCTGGCCGAGGCCGCCGAGCATCTGGGCATCGCCCTGGCGGTTGGCAGCCAGCGGGTGGCGCTGGAGACCGAGGGCGGCTTTGGCCTGACCCGCGATCTGCGCCGCCGGGCTCCATCGGTCCCGCTCTTGGCCAATCTGGGGGCGGTCCAGTTCACGCTCGGCTATGGCGTCGACCAGGCCCGCCGCGCGGTGGAGGAGATCGGCGCCGACGGCCTGATCCTGCACCTCAATCCGCTGCAGGAGGCCATCCAGGAGGTCGGCGACCGCGACTGGCGTGGGGTCGAGCCGGCGATCGGCCGCGTGGCCAAGGCCTTTCCCGGCCGGCTGGTGGTGAAGGAAACCGGCGCGGGGCTGTCGGGTCCGGTCGCGGCGCGGCTGAAGGGGCTGGGCGTCGCCGCTCTGGACGTCGCCGGATCGGGCGGCACCAACTGGGGCCTGGTCGAGGGCGCGCGCGCCGAGGGCCGCCGGGCCGAGAGGGTCGCCGCCGCCTTCGCCGCCTGGGGCGTACCGACCGCCCGCGCCATCCACGATGTCGCCCGCGCCGCGCCGGGCCTGCCGATCATCGGTTCGGGCGGGGTGCGAGACGGCCTGGACGCAGCCCGCGCCATTCGCCTGGGCGCGAGCGTGGTGGGTCAGGCGGCGGGCGTGCTGGAGGCGGCCATCGCCTCGACCGAGGCCATCGTCGAGCATTTCGAGATCATGGCCGACCAGCTGAGGCTGGCCTGTTTCTGCACCGGCTCGGCCGATCTGGCCGCCCTGGCTCAGGCCCCGCTGCTGGACGACATCCGCTTTTGAGCCAGCTCAGCCTTCAGCGCCCGGGCGCTCCGGACCCACAGGAAGCCAAAGGAGACGCAGCCCTCCTTGGTGTGCACGGCGTGGTGCAGACGGTGCGCCTGAATGCGACGCTTCCAGAAGCCGGACCGGCCCGAGATCACGGTCGGAAACCGCCGATGCACCAGGCCGTCGTGGAAGAAGAAATAGATCATTCCGTAGGCGGTGACGCCCAGCCCGATCGGCAGAGCCCAGATCCAGGCGTGGACACCGATGGCGATCAGCACGATGGCCGGCAAGGCGAAGACCAGGGCGAACAGGTCGTTCTTCTCCAGCAGGCCCTCCCGGGGCTCGTGGTGGCTCCGGTGCCAGCTCCATAGCGGCCCGTGCATGACCCAGCGATGCATGGCCCAGGCGAAGGCCTCCATGCCCAGCACCGTGGCCAGAAAGATCGCGATCATCGCCGCCGTCTGCATCGGCCCAGACTACGCCTGAGACGCGGCCCGCGCCATCGCCGCTTGACGTTCTGGTGCAGTTGGCGACCCTTGGCCGCATGATCCCGGACCTGATCATCACCGCCGCGGCGCTGAGCCTGATCATCGGCCTGCGCTATCTCGGCGTGGCCTGGCTGTTCCACGCCGTCCTGTGGAAGGGCCGGGGCCGAGGTCGCGCCCTGACCCGCGCCCCGAAAGGCGCGCGGATGCGGCGCGAGATCGTCGCCTCCCTGATCGCCTGCCCGATCTACGCCCTGCCGGCGGCGCTGGTCATCGAGCTGTGGAAGCGCGGCGGCACGGCCATGTACGCCGATGTCTCGGCCCATCCGCTGTGGTGGCTGCCGCTGAGCGCCGTGATCTATCTCTTGGCCCACGACGCCTACTACTACGTCGTCCACCGGGCGCTGCATCATCCCCGGGTGTTTCCCTGGGCCCATGCCGAGCACCATCGGTCGCGCGAACCCAGCGCCTTCGCCTCCTTCGCCTTCGACCCCGTGGAGGCCGCCGCCACGGCCTGGTTCCTGCCGGCCCTGACGCTGGTCATCCCGATCCATGTCGGGGTGGCGCTTGGGCTGCTGACGCTGATGACCCTGACGGCGGTGCTGAACCACGCCGGGCGTGAGGTGTGGCCGGAGGCGTGGCTGCGGTGCGCGCCCCTCAAATGGCTGATCACCGCCACCCATCACGACCAGCATCACCGCCGGTTCACCGCCAACTACGGCCTCTATTTCCGGTTCTGGGACCAGTGGCTGGGCACCGAGGCGGCCGATCGGCCCCGGCGTCAGCTTCCCTAGCCGCGCGTCAGGGCGCGAGGAAAGTCCCGACCCAGGGCCTCGGCCATGGCCTGTTGGGCGATCAGCATGACCATGTCACGAAGGTGATAGTTGTTGGACAGCACC
Source organism: uncultured Brevundimonas sp. (assembly GCA_963977325.1). Lineage (GTDB taxonomy): Bacteria > Pseudomonadota > Alphaproteobacteria > Caulobacterales > Caulobacteraceae > Brevundimonas. The sequence continues at coordinate 3,086 of CAXBPJ010000216.1, forward strand.
ACCACGGTCACGTCGTGATCGGGCTGATAGAGCACCAGGTTGCGGAACCCCGACCAGCTTCCGGTGTGATAGACCTGCATGTCGCTGAACGGCGCGTCGGTGCGCTCGCCCAGGCGGTCGGCGTAGAGGCCGTAGCCCAGCGCCCGCGACCGGCCGACCCGCTCGCCGTTCTCGTCGACCGGGGCGTGGTCCATGACCATCTGGGCGTGGGAATAGTCGCTGAGCAGATGACCCCGGTGCAGCGCCTGCTGCCACACCAACATGTCGTCCAGGGTCGAATACAGAGCGCCCGACGCGAAGACGACGCTGACATTGGCGTTGGGTTGCGGCGTCAGGCCCTCGGGGAAGTCGCCATACCCCATGATCACCCCGTGGCCGGCCGCGTCGGCGTCGGAGCCGGTGTCGTCCATGCCCAGGGGCTCGAAGAACTGGGTCCGAAGGAAGTCTTCGAAGTTCATCCCCGAGGCGCGCTCCACCACCGTCCCCAACAGGTTATAGCCGGCGTTCGAGTAGCGAATTTTGGTGCCCGGCTCGAACGACAGCCGGTATTCGGCGGTGGTGGCGGTCAGCTGCTCCGGCGTTCGCGGGGTCTGGCGTATCAGGCCCCAGCTGCTCTGCTGCATCAGGTCGGGCACACCGGCCGTGTGGGTCAGCAGGTGGTGCAGGCGGATCGGCCGCCATGCCTCCGGGCATTCGGTGATCCATTTGCAGAGCGGATCGCGGATATCCAGCACGCCCCGATCCTGCAGCCTCAGGATGGCGGCGGCGGTGAACTGTTTCGACACCGAGGCCAGGCGGAAACGGCTGTCCAGCTGCATCTGCCGGCCCGCCTCGCGGTCGGCCATGCCATAGACTTGCCGGAACAGGACCTGATCGCCCTTGGCCACCAGCACCCCGCCCATGAACCGGGGATTGGCGTCCAGCGCCGCCTCAAGCCGCGGCAGCGCCTCCACCTCGATCAGGGGGGGG
>CAXBPJ010000217.1:0-4048 GCA_963977325.1 uncultured Brevundimonas sp.
CGCGCCAGGTCGGCGCGGAGGTCGTCGACATGCTCCAGTCCAACCGACAGGCGGATCAGCCCATCTGAGATTCCAGCGGTGTGACGCGCCTCCGGCGTCATGGCCGCGTGGGTCATGGAGGCCGGATGCGCGACCAGGCTCTCCACTCCTCCCAGCGACTCCGCCAGGGTGAAGACCGACAGCCGCTCGACGAAGGCGCGGACGGCCGGGAGGCCGCCGTCGAGTTCGAGGCTCAGCATGGCGCCGAACCCGGACTGTTGCCGCGCCGCGAGCGCGTGGCCGGGATGGCGCTTGAGGCCCGGGTAGTGGACGGCGGCGACCCCCGGCTGGCGTACCAGCCACCCGGCCATGCGGCCGGCGCTGTCCTGCTGGCGCTCGATGCGGGGGAACAGGGTGCGAAGGCCGCGCAGGGTCAGCCAGGCGTCGAAGGGCGCGCCGGTGACGCCCAGGCAGTTGGCCCACCAGGCCAGGTCCTCGTGCCGCGCCCGGTCGGCCGAGACCACAGCGCCGCCGACCACGTCGGAATGGCCGTTGATGTATTTGGTGGTGGAGTGGATGACGAAGTCGGCGCCGAGCGCGATGGGCCTCTGAAGGGCCGGCGACAGGAAGGTGTTGTCCACGGCGGTGAGCGTCCCGGCGACGCGGGCGCGTCCGCACAGTTCGGCGATGTCGACCACCCGCATCAAGGGATTGGAGGGGGTCTCGATGAGCAGCAGCCGGGGTTTGAGCGCGAGCGCCGCCTCCACAGCCTCGACGTCGCCCTGATCGACGAAGCTAACCGAGAAGTGGCCCTTGCGGGCGCGGGCGGTGAGCAGCCGGTGCGTTCCGCCGTAGCAGTCATGCGGCGCGACCAGCAGGTCGCCGGGCTCCAGAACCGACAGCGCCAGATCGACCGCGGCCATGCCGGTGGCGGTGACCACGCAGCCGGCGCCGCCTTCCAATTCAGCCAGGGCGTCGGCCAGCACGTCGCGGGTCGGATTGCCCGAGCGGGTGTAGTCGTAGGGCCGCTTTCCATCCAAGCCGTCGAAGCTGAAGTTGGAGGAGAGGTAGAGCGGCGGAATCACCGCCCCGTGGGCCGGATCTGCGTTGACGCCGCTGCGACAGAGGCGGGTGGAGGGGGCGAAGTCGGGACAGGTCACGCGGCGATCTCCTGGGAAGGACAGGCGTAAAGAGGCGAAAGGGCGGACAGCAGGGCGTCGCCGACGAAGGCGCGCTCCTTCAGAAAGGCGTCATGGCCAAACAGGGACGTCGCCTCGACCAGCCGCTCCAGACGCGGCGCGGCGGCGGCGAGGACCCGGCTGTCTTCGATCGGGACCAGCCGGTCGGACTCCACGGCGGCTACGGTGAGGGGGCAGGCGATCCGGGCCGGCTCGACGTGGTGCCGGTCCAGGGAGTCAGACAGGGCGATCCAGCGCCGAGCTGAGGTGTGGCCGCGATAGGCCTCGCCTCGCGCCCTCAGATAGGCGCAGACCGCGAAGTCCTCGCCGGCGGCGACGGCGGACCGAGCCTCGCCGAACCGCTGGTCGAACTCCTCGGGGGAGCGGTAGGTGGTCATGGCCAGTTCGCGCGACAGAGCCACCGCCTCGGTCTCAAAGCCGCGCTCCAGACCCAGCGCCAGCAGCCGACGCTGCACGCCACGCCAGGCGGTGGCCATGGGGTGGGCGCGGTGTGCGGCCGAGATCACCGTCAACCGGCCGATGCGCGCGGGGAAGGATTCGGCGAAGGCCAGGCCGACGCAGCCGCCGTAGGAGGCGCCGACGAAGGCCTCGATCACCGGCTCGCGGAGGTGATCGAGCAGCAGGGCCAGCAGCCGGGCCTGATCATGGGTGGTGATGGTGACGACCCGGTCGATGTCGGGCTCGGGCAGCCAGTCGAACGCCAGCACCCTGAGCCGCGCGGTGTCGAGAGGGCCGCCCGCGCGCACGGCCCAACTCCACCAGCCAGGTCCCTCGGCGTCGTCGCAGACCCGCCGACCGGCCGAGACGCCCCCGGCCACAACGACGAGCGGACCCTGGCGCGGACCGACCAGGCGGGCGCGCAGCGTGGCGTGAGGCAGCCGCTCGCCGGACGCGAGGCGGAGGTCGTCCGGCAGCGACAGGACGATCTCGCGCGTCGCGAGCGACGAGGCGGATGAGGTGAGAGAGGGGGCGGTGGTCACGGCCGTCATGAGTCCCGCTCAACAAGGACTCGCGCGGATGAGAAGACCCGTGAAGCTTCCGAGACGCCATTGCGCCCGGTCCTTCACTCATCTCTCGCGGTTCTGAGAACCCCGCAGGAGTTGGCACCATCACCAGGACTGGGGGTCCTGGTAGGTTGCCCCGGCGTCAAAGGGCCTATCCCTCAGCCGGTCTTGATGAGTGGCTTAAGCGTGCAGAGGGATGCGTGAATCGTCAACCCCCAATCTCACGATGGCCGAGCGGTGATCAGCGGAGGCGGGAATCCCGGCGCGGGGAGGGGTCTTTGTCGTTCCAGTCGATGCGCACTCCGGCGCCCACGGTGGTGGAGCCGCCGACGGGCGCCAGGCCCGATCGCCCTGCCCCGACGGGCGCCGCATAAGGCCCATAGCCGTATCCGTAGGCGCCGGGCGCGCCGCCCTCGCTCTTGGAATAGCTGAAGCCGACGGTGACGTGGTCGCCCAGAGGCGCGACGACCGAGGCGTGATAGGCCTGGTACCCGTTTGAGCCGAAGGCGTAGCCGGCCTCGACATGGGTCCGGCGATCGTAGGACGGCAGGGCGGCGAGGTCGGCGTCAGCGTCGCGGGCGCGCGGATCCTGTTCGGCGGCGCGCCCTGCGGCGAGGTAGGCGTCGATCTGTTCCTGAGTGGTCAGGCCGTGCGGGGGCGGTTCGGCCGAGGCCTCGGGGTCGGGCAGAGCCGCCTGGGCGACATAGGTCGTGCCCGCTGGGGCCGTGACGACCACCCCCTCGGCCGGGTCGTCGGAGGCGAGGACGGCGAGGGCGATCAGGGCGAACACGGACATGGCTGCAGCCTCCCCCTAGATTGCGGCCGACGCAAGGCCGTCGCCGCGATCCAGCGGATCGGGCAGGGCCTCGCCCTCGGGCGTGAAGGTCAGGGCGACGGAGTTGATGCAGTAGCGCTCACCGGTCGGCGGCGGGCCGTCGGGGAAGACGTGGCCCTGATGGCTGTCGCAGCGGGCGCAGCGGGTCTCGACCCGGACCATGCCATAGGAGGTATCACGCACCAGCTTCAGGTGGTCAGGGTCGTAGGGCGCGGTGAAGCTGGGCCAGCCGGTGCCGCTTTCGAACTTTTCAACGCCCTTGAACAGGGGCAGGCCGCACAGGCGGCAGCAGAAGGCGCCCGGGCGCTTTTCCTCCAGCAGGGTCCCGCAGAAGGGCGCCTCGGTGCCGTGGGCGAGGAGGACGCGCTTCTCCTCGGTGGTCAGGCCGTGCTCCAGCAGGGCCAGCTGGCTGGGCGACGGCGGGGTGAGGTCGAAGCCGGAGGCGGAACGATCGGTCATGTCCAGACAAATGGGCGCCGCGGCCAGCCGTTCCAGAGGCGCCTCACCAGCGTCGGCGGCGACGGGTCAAAGCATCGACTGACCACGGGCCCGGGCCGGCGAAGACGATGTAGAGGAAGACGAAGCAGAGCATGACCGCCAGCTCGCCGCCGTTGACCAGGGGATAGACGCTCTGGGACGCGTGAAACTGGAAATAGGCGACGGCCATCATGCCGGAGAGGATGAAGGCCACCGGGCGGGTGAACAGGCCGATGGCCAAGAGCACGCCGCCGATCAGCTCAAGCACCCCGCCGACGCCCATCTGGGTCATCAGCTCGAACGGCGCCCGCGCGGGGGCGGGAAAGCCGAACATCTTCTGCAAGCCATGCTGAAGCAGAATAAGGGCGCTGATGACGCGCAATAGGCTGAGCACCTTGCCCGAATGCGGGGTGAGACTGTCGCCAGAAAACATGCCGGATCCCCTGACCGTCAGGCCGCCTGGGCCTGGGTCTCCACCATCTGCTGGATGGCCACATAGTCGGTCTTGCCCGTGCCCAGCACCGGCAGTTCGGGAACCTTGACGATCTTGCGCG
>CAXBPJ010000218.1:0-4019 GCA_963977325.1 uncultured Brevundimonas sp.
GACGGTCCGCCCTTTTTCCTTTGGGCTGTCGCGGAAGCCCACGCGTTGATCCCGGGCCCGGCCGTGCCTATCTGGCGCCACCGTGTTCCAAAGGGCCCGCCGCATGACCAAACGCCTGATCCCCGCCGAATGGTCGCCGCACCGCGCCATGTGGGTCGGCTGGCCCAGCCACGCCGAGCTGTGGGAGAACGATCTCGAAGCCGCTCAAGGCGAGGTCGAGGCCTTGGTCCGCGCCCTGTCCGGGCCGGGTCGGGAGACGGTGCGTCTGTTGGTCGGTAATGACGACGCGCTTGCCGATGCTCGCGCCCGCTTCGCCGAGGTCGAGGGGGTCGAGGTGGTCTTCGGCCGGTTCGGCGACATCTGGCTGAGAGACACCGGTCCGATCTTCGACGCGGGCCGCCGCGCCCACGGCTTTCGCTTCAACGGCTGGGGCGGGAAATACGACCTGCCGCATGACGACCAAGTCGCCGGCCAGATCGCCGACCACGCGGGCGCCGAGCTGGAGCGCCACGATTTCATCCTGGAGGGCGGGGCGCTGGATCACGACGGGGCGGGGACCATCCTGACCACCCGGCAGTGCCTGCTCAACCCCAACCGCAACCCCGGCTGGACCGCAGCCGACGCCGAGGCGGCGCTCTCGGGGGCACTTGGGGCGGGTCGAGTGATCTGGCTGAACGACGGCCTGTTGAACGACCACACCGACGGCCATGTCGACAACCTGGCCCGTTTCGTCGCCCCCGGCGTCGTCGCCTGCCCGATCGCCTTCGGCCGGAATGATCCCAACGCAGATGTCTACGATCACGCCGCCGCCGTCCTTTCGGGCGAAATCGACAACCTTGGCCGTAAACTGCGCATCCTGCGCGTGCCCTCGCCCGGCTTCGTCGGTGACGAGGACGAGCGCCCGGTCCCGGCCAGCCACATGAATTTCCTGATCGCCAACGGCGCGGTGATCGTGCCCACCTATGGCGACGAGACCGCCGCCCGCCTGGCCTGCGAGGCCCTGGCTACGGTGTTTCCCGATCGCGAGATCATCGCCCTGCCGTCCACCGCCATCCTGACCGGCGGCGGCTCGTTCCACTGTATCTCCCAGCAGGAGCCCGCCTGATGCCCCGCACGATCTCCGTCGCCGCGCTGCAGACGTCCTACGGCGAGGATATGCAGGCGAATATCGCCAAGACCATCGACCTGGTCCGCGACGCCGCGTCGAAGGGCGCCCAGGTGATCCTTCCGTCGGAGCTGTTTCAGGGGCCGTACTTCTGCGTCAGCCAGGAGGAGCGTTGGTTCGGCGAAGCCTATGCATGGCGCGAGCATCCATGCGTCACGGCCATGGCGCCGGTCGCGGCCGAGCTGGGCGTGGCCATTCCCGTGTCGATCTTCGAGCGTGAGGGGCCGCACTATTTCAACAGTCTGGTTATGCTGGACGCCGACGGCCGGCCGCTGGGGGTCTATCGCAAGAGCCACATCCCCGACGGCCCCGGCTATCAGGAAAAATACTACTTCCGGCCGGGTGACACGGGCTTCAAGGTCTGGGACACGCGATTTGGCCGCGTCGGTGTCGGCATCTGCTGGGACCAGTGGTACCCCGAGACGGCGCGCGCCATGATGCTGATGGGCGCCGAGGTCCTGATGTATCCCACCGCCATCGGGTCGGAGCCGCACGACAAGGACCTGGACACCGCCGAGCCGTGGCGCCGCGCCATGCAGGGCCATGCCGTGTCCAATGTCGTGCCCGTGGTCGGCGCCAATCGAACGGGGACGGAACACGCCACAGAGGTCGGCCAGACCTTCTACGGCTCCTCCTTCATCGCCGACCATCGCGGCGATCCGGTCGCGAGCCTGGGCCGGGACGAGGAGGGCGTGCTGGTGCACCAATTCGACCTCGACTACCTGGATCGCCACCGCGCCGCCTGGGGCTTCTTCCGTGACCGGAGGACCGACCTGTACGGCATACTGAACAGCCCGCGGCCGTAGGGCTGCTCATTTGAAGATGGCTCACTCACTCCGCCCATCCCAGCGAAAGCGGGGACCCAGTGGTTTGGGCGATCCGATTTTGCTGAGAACCGTCAACGACAATCCAAAGCGCTCTGAGCACGATAAGGACTGGGTCCCCGCATTCGCGGGGATGAGCGGTATCGAATACGGACCCTAGCTCTGGATGGAGATAGACCGGCCGGTTCGGGCGCTTTCGCGACCGGCGTCAATGATGGCCATGACGGCCAGGGCTTCGGCCGGCGGAACCGGGTTCGGCCCGCGCCCGAGCAGAGCGTCGCGCACGGCGGCGTAATAGGCTCGGTAGTCGCCGGCGAAACCGGCCGTCTGGCTCTCGGTTCCCCCGGCGTCGGTCAGGCGGCCGGGGCGGGGATCAACGCCCCAGGGGCGGCCTTCGAAGGCCTCGCCCGGCCGGACGCCGGCCTTCATGGCGTCTTCCTGCACATCAAGGCCGTGTTTGACCCAACCGCCCGCCGTCCCTTGCACGATGAGGCGCGGCGTCGCCGCCGGGCTGAGCATGTCGGCGCCCAGGGTGACGGTCAGGCGGTCGTAGTCGAGCACGACCAGAAAGGCGTCGTCGGTTTTCGCCCCATCCCGATCGGCGCCGATGCGGGCGAAGACCGAACGCGGGGGGCCGAACAGCTCCAGAGCCTGATCGATCAGATGCGGCCCCAGGTCCATCCACACGCCCGCGCCGGGAACATCGGCCTCGCGCCAGCGATCGCGCACCTCGGGCCGATAGCGGTCGAAACGGCTCTCGAACCGGGTGACTCGCCCCAGCCGTCCCTCGGCGATCAGCGATTGGAGCGTCAGGAAATCGGCGTCCCAGCGGCGGTTGTCAAACACGCTGAGCAGGCGGCCTGTCCGCTCCGCCGCCGCGACCACCGTTCGGGCCTCGGCCAGGTCGAGGGCGAAGGGCTTGTCGACCACCACGGCCTTGCCGGCCTCCAGCGCCTGGATGGCCAGGGGTGCGTGTCGGTCGTTGGGCGCGGCGATGACGACCAGATCGACGGCCGGGTCCGCGAAGGCCTCTTCCGGCGTGGCCACCAGTCGCGCGCCCGCCGCCAGATCACCGGCCTCGTCCGGCCGAGAGGTGACCGCCGTGTGCAGGCGCAAGCCATCGACCGCATGGATCAGCGGGGCGTGGAAGGTGCGGCCGGCATAGCCGAAACCGATCAGGGCGACGTTCAGGGGCATCAGTGGACCAACTCGGGCGGCGGCGGGCGGTTCGGGTGGGAAGTGCTAGTAAGCAGTGAGTGGTGGGCGCGGCGCCAAGCGACATTGCGAGGCTCTACTCACCAGTCACTAGCACTGCTCACTCAAACCCGCTCCGACCAACAGGCTTCCCTTTACGTTCACGTCAAGTTATGACTGCGGCATGGCCCTCGCCGACGAGCATCGCACCTATTCCATCCGCCAGCTCTGCCGCGAGTTCGGGGCCACGGCGCGGGCGCTACGCTTCTATGAGGACAAGGGCCTGCTGACCCCGGCGCGCAAGGGCCAGACCCGGGTCTATGACGCGCGCGACCGGGCGCGGCTGAAGCTGATCCTGCGAGGCCGTCGCATCGGGTTCTCCCTGCAAGAGATCCGCGAAATGATGGATCTCTATGACCGCAAGGATCACAACGTCCATCAGATGGCCATCGCCCTGCGTCGCCACCGGGCCCAGATCGAGACCCTGAAACAGCAGCGCGACGACATCGACGGCGCCATCCAGACGGCCGAGGAGGCCTGCGCCTGGATGGAGTCCAAACTTCTGGAGCACCGGCCCGACCTGCTGCCGGGGGCCGAGGCCTACGCCAGCGTGCTCAAGGCCCACCTCAATCCCGACCCGCATCCCTTCAAAGCGAGAGCCTGATCCATGGCCTACAAGGCGCCCGTCCGCGACCTCAGCTTCATCCTGAACGACGTGCTGAAAATCGATCGCTACGCCAACCATCTGGAGGGCGCGGACCTGTCGCGCGACCTGATCGATCAAGTGCTGGAGGAAGGCGGCAAATTCGCCGAGGAAGTCATCGCCCCGATCAACC
>CAXBPJ010000219.1:0-3998 GCA_963977325.1 uncultured Brevundimonas sp.
GCTGAGGATCTGCGGTCCCTGCCCCTCTCGCACCGCAAAGCCCGGCTTCAGGCCCACATCGACAGGACACCGAAGACGGCGGCCAAACGACTGCGCTTCGTCGAACATTTCGCCACCTCGGGCCAGGCCATCCTGGACAGCGCCTGCCGGATGGACCTGGAGGGGGTGATCTCCAAGAAGCTGGACGCGCCCTATCGTGACGGTCGATCCGGGACATGGCTGAAATCCAAGTGTCGGGGGCGCGACGAGGTGGTGATCGGGGGCTGGTCGTCCGAGGGCGGGACACGGTTCCGCTCCCTGCTTGTCGGTGTGCGCGAGAAGGATGGCCTGAGGTCGCTGGGGCGCGTCGGAACGGGCTATTCGGCGACGCTCCTCAAAATGCTGATTCCATCGCTGAAGGCTGCGGCGGCGGAGAAGAGTCCCTTCACCGGCAAGGGCGCCCCGCGCGGGGGCCGTGACATCCACTGGGTCAAGCCGGTGCTGGTGGCCGAGATCGAACACGGCGGCTTCACCGAATCGGGCACGCTGCGCCATGCCGCCTTCAAGGGGCTGCGCGAGGACAAGACGGCCGGCGAAGTCACCCACGAACCACAGGCCCCCTCGAGTGCGGCCAAGCCTGCGAAGTCAAAAAAGGCGACAGAAGCCGCCCTGGCCGCGACCGTGTCGAAGCCGGGCAAGGTCATCATCGCGGGCGTCACGATCTCCAATCCCGACAAGGTGCTGTGGCCTCCCTATGGCGGCAAGCCCTCCCTGACCAAGGCCGATTTGGCCCGCTATTACGAGATGGCGGCCGAGCGGATCCTGCCGCATGTCGCCGACCGGCCGGTGTCGATCATTCGGGCGCCGGAGGGGATAGAGGGTGAAAAATTCTTCCAGCGTCACGCTATGCCCGGCTCCAACCCTCGGCTGAAGCTCATCGATGTGAAGGAGCGCAAGCCCTATGTCGGGGTTCTGGACGTCGGCGGCCTGGTCGCCATCGGCCAGGCCGGGGGGCTGGAGCTGCACCCCTGGGGCGCCCGGCCCGGCGATCCGGAGACGCCCGACCAGATCACCTTCGACCTCGATCCCGACGAGGGCCTGGATTTCGACGACGTGATCGAGGCCGCCAAGATGGTGCGAATCCAACTGGAGGGGCTTGGCCTCAATCCCTTCGTCAAGACGACCGGCGGCAAGGGGCTGCACGTCGTCGTCCCGATCAGGTCGGACGGCCGCAGTCGGGTCGAGTGGGACCAAGCCAAGGCTTTCGCCAAGGCGGTCTCGGAGATCATGCGGCGCGAAAGCCCGGAGCGTTTCACCACCACACTGGCCAAGAAGGCGCGGGGCGGGAAGATCTTCCTCGACTACCTGCGCAACGGCCGCATGGCCACGGCGGTGGCCCCCTGGTCGCCGAGGGCGCGACCGGGAGCGGGCATCGCCTTTCCCCTGAACTGGACCCAGGTGAAGACCGGCCTGGACCCCAAGGCCTTCACGATGCACGAAGCGGCCGCTCTGCTGAAGAAGCCCGATCCGTGGAAGGACTTCCGCAAGGGCGAGGTGAGCTTGAGGCCGGTGTTGAAGATGGTGGGCGTGTAGGGGCCACGGTCGAAGCAGGATCAGCCCCGCTTGCCTCCGGAACGCAAGGCGAACATAAAGCGGGGATGACTGCCGCCGTCATGCATCTGGAACTGGCCTTTTCGCGCCCCGAGACGACCTTGGGCGTCACGCGCGGGACGGCGCGGCTGATGGCGGATCTGGGCTATGCGCCGCTACTGGAGGTGGGGCTGCCCAATGGGCGGCGCGCCGACGTCATGGCCTTGGGGCCGCGCGGCGAGATCGTCATCTGCGAGGTCAAGTCAGGGATCGAGGACTATCGCTGCGATCGTAAGTGGGCCGAGTACGGGCCGTTCTGCGACGCCTTTTATTTCGCCGTGGCGCCGGAGTTCCCGCAAGCCGTGCTGGACGAAGCCTGCGGCCTGATCGTCGCCGATGCGTTCGGTGGGGCCGTCCTCCGCGAGGCCGCGCGCACGCCGCTGGCTCCGGCGCGTCGCAAGGCGCTGACGTTGTCGTTCGCGCGGCTGGGCGCGATGCGGTCCGCTAGGGACTAGGGCTCAGCGAGGGGCCCGCTTGGCCAGTATCCGCTGCAGGGTCCGGCGGTGCATGCCGAGACGACGCGCGGTTTCCGAGACGTTGTGGTCGCACAGCTCATAGACGCGTTGGATATGCTCCCAGCGCACCCGATCGGCGCTCATCGGATTATCCGGCGGTTCGGGGGTCTCGCCCTCGACCGAGAGCAAAGCCTTGACCACATCATCGGCGTCGGCCGGCTTGGACAGAAAGTCGACCGCCCCCGCCTTGACCGCCGCGACGGCGGTGGCGATGGCGCCGTAGCCGGTCAGCATGACGACGCGCGCCTCAGGCCTGGCCTGGCGGAACTTCTCGACGATGGCGAGGCCGTTGCCGTCCTCAAGCCGCATGTCGATCACGCCGAAGGCCGGCGCGCGTTCGTTGAGTGCGGCCTCCGCTTCGGACACGGATTCGCAGGTGGTGACCTGGAACCCGCGCGACTCAAGCGCGCGGCCCAGCCGGGTGCGTAGGGCCTGGTCGTCGTCGAGCAACAACAGGCTCTTGTCGGGGAGGGCCTGGAGGCGATCCTCCAGGGAAGGAAGAACGTCGGTCATAGTGGGGAAGTCGTGCCGACCGCGCGAAAGGTCAAGGGTCGACGGCCAGCGCTCCCTGCGGCCAATCGACCACCACCCGCGCGCCGGCAAGCTGAGAGCGCGACAGCCCGGCGCCGTCTCCGAACCTTCGCGCCGCACCGAGACGCGGCTGCGGCCCCAGCACGGTGACCCGGCCACCGGTGCGCTCGATCAGGGTGCGGGCGATGAAGAAACCGAGGCCCAGGCCCTCCCCCTCCCCGCTCGTCGGCGCGCCGCGTCGGCGGGCAATGGCGGCGCCGATCCGGCCGCGGGCGCGCCCACGACGGCTGACAAAGGGGTCGCCCAGACGGGCGATGACCTCGGGCGCGAAGCCCGGCCCGTCGTCGGCCACCTCGATGACGATGCGGCCGTCGATCAGCCGCGCCGCCACCTCGACCTCGGCGCGGGCGAAATCGGCGGCGTTCTCGACGATGCCGAACAGGGCGTGGACGATCTCGGGCAGTCGCCGCACGCTCAGCTCGGCCGCGTCCGGCGCGACCATGAGGGACAGGGTCAGGTCGGGGCCTCGGTGGGGGTCCGCGACCTCCTCCAGCAGGGCCGCCAGGGTGATCGAACGGTAGAGCGCGTCGCCGTCCTCGGGTCGCTGGGACAGGCCGCGCAAGATATCGCGACAACGGGCCGCCTGGTCGAGGATCAGCTGGGCGTCCTCGGCCAGGGCCGGATCCTGTCGCGTGGCCCTGACCATCTCGCGCGCGGCCACCTGGATGGTGGCCAGGGGCGTGCCGAGTTCATGCGCCGCCGCCGCCGCCAGACCGCCGAGGGCCGCCAGCCGCTGTTCGCGCTCCAGCACCTCGGACGTGGCGGCCAGGGCGTGCTGCAGCCGCTCGGCGTCATGGGCGACGCGCCAGGCGTAACCGGCGGTGAACACCACCCCCACGGCCAGAGCCAGACCCATGCCAAGGCGATAGAGCGCCGGGATTTGCAGATCGACTCCGTGCCGCCAAGGGATCGGCATAGACCAGAAATACATGGCGGTGATGGCCGCCAGCGCCAGCAGGGCCAGCACGGTCGCCGGGCGCGCCGGCAGGGCGGCGGCGGCCACGGTCACGGGCGCGACCAGCAGCAGGCTGAAGGGATTTTCCAGCCCGCCGGTCAGGGCCAGCATGACGCTGAGCTGGAGGATGTCGAAGCCGAGCTGCAGCGCTGTGGTGGGGCCGTCGGGGCGGCGCGATCCGGGCTCGTCCAGCCGCGCCATGGCCGCCATGTTGAACAGGCATCCAGCCAGAATGGTGGCCAGGCACGGCTCTAGCGGCAGGTCGAAATGCAGCCACTGGTGGGCGAACAGCACCGCCGCCAACTGCC
>CAXBPJ010000220.1:0-3981 GCA_963977325.1 uncultured Brevundimonas sp.
CTCGGCGCCCAGGCCCATGGCCATGCGCGCCGCGTTCAGCCCGACCACGCCGCCGCCCAGCACCAGCACCCGCGCCGGGGCCACGCCCGGCACGCCGCAGAACAGCAGGCCCATGCCGCCGTTGTGCTTCAGCAGGGTCTCGGCCGCCGAAAAGACCGCGATCCGGCCCGCCACCTCCGACATCGGCGCCAGCAGCGGCAGGCCGCCGCGCGCGTCGGTCACCGTCTCATAGGCGATGGCGGCGCATTTGGACGCCATCAGCCCCTTGGTCTGTTCCGGGTCGGGCGCGAGATGAAGATAGGTGTAGAGGATCTGGTCCTCTCGCAGCATCTCCCACTCGACCTTCTGAGGCTCCTTGACCTTCACGATCATATCGGCCGTGGCGAAGATCGACTTGGCGTCCGGAGCGATGGTCGCGCCCGCGCGGGCGTAGTCCTCGTCGGTGAAGCCGGCGCCCATGCCGCCGTTCGTCTCAACCATGACCTCATGGCCGTGGGCGACATATTCCCGCACCGCCGTGGGCGTCAGCCCGATCCGGTGCTCGTTCTTCTTGATTTCCTTCGGCACACCGACGCGCATCTGAGGTCCGTCCCTGCACACATTCGCCCTCTGATCGGGGCGGGTCGCTCATAAACCGTTCAAGGGAATACGACCAGTGGGGCGTAATGATGCAAGGCGCCCTTTCTGCGTACGCCACTGGACGGCGACCCGCGTGGGCGCGACATAGGCGGCCATGGCCGCGACCGACCAAAAGTTCGACCTGATCGTCTCCGGCGCCGGCATGGCGGGGGCGACCTTTGCGCTGGCGGCGACGCAAGGCGGGCTTCGTGTGGCCCTGGTCGATCCCCAGCCGTTCGAGGTCCAGCTGGCCCCGACCTTCGACGGGCGTTCGACGGCCATCGCTTTTTCGACCTTCCGCATGCTCGACGCGCTCGGCGTAGGGGAGGGCCTGCGCGCCCATGCCTGCCGCATGGACAGGATTCTGGTCACCGACGGGCGGCGGCCGGGCGCGGCCTCGCGGCCCGCCTCGCCCGCCTTCCTCCGCTTCGACGCCGACGAGATCGGCGATCGAACCGGCGGCGAGCCGCTGGGCTATATGGTCGAGAATCGCCACATCCGCCACGCCCTGGCCGAGGCGGTGAGCGCCTCCGACATCACCCTGATGGCGCCGGCCAGGGTGGTCGGGATCGAAGCCGGACCCGGCAGGACCGACGTGACCCTGGCCGACGGCCGCATCCTGTCCGCCGCCCTGATCGTCGGCGCCGACGGCCGCAATTCCTTCGTCCGCCAGAGCGCGGGCATCGACACCCTGGGCTGGGACTATCGGCAGTCCGGCGTTGTCGCCACGGTCCGCATGGCGCGCGGCCATGGCCATGTGGCCCACGAGTATTTCCTGCCCTCCGGCCCCTTCGCCATCCTGCCACTGCCGGATGATCGCGCCAGCCTGGTGTGGACCGAGACCACGCGGCGGGCCGAGGCCCTGCGCGAGGACTCGGACGCCGCCTTCCTCAGCCACCTGCGTCGCCGGTTCGGCGATTTCCTGGGCGATCTGAGCGTCGAGGGGCCGCGGTTCGTCTATCCCCTGTCTCTGACCCTTGCCGAGCGTCTGACCGGGCCTCGCGTCGCCCTGATCGGCGACGCCGCCCATGCCGTCCATCCGGTGGCCGGGCAGGGCCTGAACATGGGGCTGAAGGACGCGGCCGCCCTGGCCGAAGTGCTGATCGAGGCGATGCGGCTGGGCGAGGACATCGGGGCGGAGACGGTTCTGGACCGCTACGCCCGCTGGCGCCGGTTCGACACCGCCGCCCTGGCCGCCGGCTTCGACGGCTTCGTGCGGCTGTTCTCCAATGACATCGCCCCGGTGCGGCTGGCCCGCGACCTGGGCATGGCGGCGGTCAACCGCATCGCCCCCCTCAGGCGGGCCTTCATGCACGAGGCGGGCGGCGCCACGGGAGACCTGCCCCGGCTGCTGCGCGGCGAAGCCGTCTGACGGCTGGACCGGTCCCGTCCACGCTTCTAAGGGAGGGCATGGTTTCCTCCCTCGATCCCGTCGCCGATCCGCTCCTGACGCAGCAGCCGACCAAAACGGTCACCCTGCGCGAGGCCTTCGGCATCGACAGCGACATGACCGTCCCGGCCTTCGCCGAGCGCGACGACCATGTGCCCGAGATCGATCAGAGCTATAAATTCGATCCCCAGACCACCACCGCCATCGCCGCCGGCTTCGCCCACGACCGCCGGGTGATGGTCCAGGGCTATCACGGCACCGGCAAGTCGACCCATATCGAACAGGTCGCCGCCCGCCTGAACTGGCCGATGGTGCGCGTGAACCTCGACGCCCACGTCAGCCGCATCGACCTGGTCGGCAAGGACGCCATCGTGCTGAAGGACGGTCAGCAGGTCACCGAATTCCGCGAGGGCATGCTGCCCTGGGCCATCCAGCGCCCCATCGCCCTGGTGTTCGACGAATACGACGCCGGCCGCCCGGACGTGATGTTCGTCATCCAGCGGGTGCTGGAATCCTCGGGCCGCCTGACCCTGCTGGACCAGAACCGGGTGATCCGCCCCAACCCCTGGTTCCGCCTGTTCGCCACCTCCAACACCGTGGGCCTGGGCGACGCCACGGGCCTGTACCACGGCGCCCAGCAGATCAATCAGGCTCAGCTGGACCGCTGGAACGTGGTCGCCACCCTCAACTATCTCGACCACGACGTGGAAGCCGAGATCGTCGCCGCCAAGGTTCCCGAATGGCAGGACGCTGAGGGTCGCCGCACCATCGCCGCCATGGTCCGCGTCGCCGACATGACGAGGAACGCCTTCATGAACGGCGACATCTCCACGGTCATGAGCCCCAGGACCGTCATCACCTGGGCCCAGAACACTCAGATTTTTGGCGACATTGGCGCCGCCTTCCGCCTAACCTTCCTCAACAAATGCGACGAACTGGAACGCCCGACGATCGCGGAGTTCTACCAGCGGGCGTTTGGGGAAGACCTGCCCGAGGCGGCGACGCGGGTGAAGGTGGGGTGATGCCCGCTGGCGCAGCGCTCGACGAGAACGCAATAGTCGAGGCCGTCTGCGGCTATCTAACCGAGCGGGGCTGGCAGATCGCTCAGCGCTTAACGACCAAGCAGAGCGGCGTCGACATCATAGCCGTGAGGAATGGCGGGAGGCTGCTTGTGGAAGCCAAGGGAGGCCCAAGCAGCTTGGCGGGCTCGGCGAGGTTTGGAAAAGCCTACACTAATACGCAAGCCTTTGATCGCGTAGCGAAAGGCTTGCTCACGGGCTTTGAACTGTTGGACCGCTACCCGGGCGATCAGGTCGCGTTGGCCTTTCCTGCCGACCCGTATTTTCTTCGCTACGTGGGTCGCGTGCAGGTCGCTTTGGCCCGTACTGGCCTTAAAATCTTTTGGGTCGCGCGGGACGGAATAGTCGCGGAGGGTGTCGCGCCACCCTCCGCGTGACTCTCTCCCGCGTTCACCCGTCCGCCCGCTGGGTTTGCGCTTCCTTCTTGTCCGCCTGGCGTTGGCGTTTCCAGAAGCCGCGCTTGGTCCACCGCAGATGTTTCCACCACTCGCCGGCGGCCACCAATTGGCCCTTCTTGACTGTCGCCATCATTTTCACCCGTCTCCCCGGCGAATGCCGGGGTCCAGATTGTATGACTCGCTTTCGGCCGCTTTGGCGAGCATTCTTCGTGAGCGGTCGTCGGCGGCGTTTGAATCTGGACCCCGGCATTCGCCGGGGAAACGGAGGAGTGACATGCGCGACGACGGCACGTCCGGCTTCTGGGTCTATATCGTCGCCAACCGACGCAATGGTGTGATCTACATCGGCCACACCGAGAACCTCGGCCGCCGCGTCTTCGAACACCGCGAGGGGGTCTATCCCGGTTTCACCAAACGGCACGGTTGCAAGACCCTGGTCTGGGCCGAGTGGCATGAGACGCGCGAGACGGCGCTTCGTCGCGAGCGGGCGATGAAG
>CAXBPJ010000221.1:0-3977 GCA_963977325.1 uncultured Brevundimonas sp.
CCCGCCAGTCGGGGTCGCTCCGGAAGTCTCCCGCCCGATCCAGTGGATTGCCGGCGAAGGGGGTCACGGGCCAGTTGACGGACGCGGGTCGGCGGGCGGACATGACGGCCGTCTTAGACCCGCGCCGGGAGCGCCGCCATGTCCGACAGCGAAGAGATCGTCCTCTACACCAACCCCATGTCGCGCGGCCGCATCGCCCGCATCATGCTGGAGGAAGTCGGCCAACCCTATCGCGCCGAAATTCTCGACTACGGCACGACCATGAAGGCGCCGAAGTATCTGGCCATCAATCCCATGGGCAAGGTGCCGGCCATCACCCATCGCGGCCAGGTGGTCACCGAGGCGGCGGCCGTCTGCGCCTATCTGGCCGACGCCTTCCCCGATGTGGGTCTGGCGCCGGAGGCGTCGAGCCCCCTGCGCGGTCCCTACTACCGCTGGCTGTTCTTCGCGGCCGGGCCTCTGGAGGCGGCGGTGACGGCTAGGTCGCTGGGGACCCTGCCCCCGCCCGAGAAGGCCGCCATGGTCGGCTATGGCAGCTATGACGCTGTGGTCGATGGATTGGAGCACGCCCTGAAGCCCGGCCCGTGGATCCTGGGCGACCGGTTCAGCGCAGCGGATGTCTATGTCGGCGCCCAGATCAGCTGGGGCCTGATGTTCAAGACCCTGCCCGACCGTCCGGCCTTCGTGGACTACGCCGAGCGGCTGGAAGCGCGGCCAGCCTGGAAGCGGGCCGCCGAGAAGGATGACGCGCTGATGCCGAAGGAGGGTTGAGCACCAGCGACCCACGGGCGCATTACAGGACGGTAACTTTACGCGGGCCCAACCCATGGCTAGGGTCGCGCCCTTCTCAGACCTATGTCAGGCGCTCTTGATGATCCGCACGCTCGTTTCGGCCTCCGCCCTGGTCGCCGCCCTCAGCCTTTCGGGAGCCGCCATGGCCCAGGACGCCGCTCCTTCCACGTCCGCCCCCACCACGGTGGCGCCGGCGGCCGACCCGTATCTCTGGCTGGAGGAGATCGAGGGCGAGCGGGCCATGGAGTGGGTCGAGGCCCAGAACGATCGGTCGCTGGGCGTGCTTCAGGGCGATCCGCGCTATCAGGGGCTCTACGATCAGGCGCTGACCCTGGTCGAGGCCCAGGACCGCATCCCGATGCCGGGGCTGGTGCGCACCTCGGCCGGCGAGGTGATCGACAACTTCTGGCAGGACGCCGAGCATGTGCGCGGCATCTGGCGCACGACCTCGGTCGACAGCTACCTGACCGACGCGCCGCAGTGGGAGACGATTCTCGACATCGACGCCTTGGCCGAGGCCGAGGACAAGAACTGGGTCTACAAGGGTTCGTCCTGCCTGGCGCCCGACAACCGGCGCTGCCTGGTGTTCCTGTCGGACGGCGGCAAGGACGCGGTGGTCACGCGCGAGTTCGACCGTGAGACCCGCGAGTTCATCAAGGATGGCTTCGTCCTGCCCGAATCCAAGGGCGGCGTGACCTGGATCGACGAGAACACGCTCTTGATCTCGCAGGACTTCGGGCCCGACACCCTGACCGACAGCGGCTCCCCACTGACGGTGCGCCGCCTGATGCGTGGCCAGGCCCCGAGCGAGGCCGTCGAGCTGTTCCGCGGCGAGAAGGCCGACGTGGCCTCCAGCGCCTACACCCTGCGCGACGCCGACGGCGTGGTGCAGGCGGTGCTGATCGACCGGTCGACGGGCTTCTACGACGCCGAGACCCATCTGCTGGAAGGCGACGAGACCCGCCAGCTACCGCTGCCTTCCAAGGTCCAGATCGAGGCGCTGCTGGGCGACCAGCTGGTGTTCACCACCAATGAAGACTGGACCGCGCCCAACGGCCAGCAGTTCGCCACCGGCGACCTGATCGCCTGGAACCTGGAGGGTCTCAAGACCGCGCCCGAGACCACGCCTCTGGAGCTGATCCTGCGGCCGGGGGACCGCGAGGCGATCGAGAACGTCTCGGCCACCCGCAACCGCCTGGTCGTGGCCATGACCGAGAATGTGCGCGGCGGCGTCTACAGCTACAGCCGCGGCGAGGATGGGGCGTGGACCCGCCAGCGGCTGGCCCTGCCCGAGAACGTCACCGTCGGCATCGGCTCGGCCAGCGACCTGGACGATCGGGTGTTCGTCACCGCCGCCAATTACCTGACGCCCTCGACGCTCTATCTGGCCGACGCGGCGTCGCTCGAGCTCGACGAGGCCAAGAGTCTGCCCGAGAAGTTCGACGCGGAAGGCCTGACCATCCAGCAGTTCGAGGCGACGTCGAAGGACGGGACGCGCATCCCCTATTTCGTGGTCCACCGCGAGGCCATGCCGATGGATGGGTCCAGCCCGACCCTGCTGTACGGCTACGGCGGCTTCCAGTCCTCGCTGCTGCCCGGCTATTCGGCCACGGTCGGCAAGCTGTGGCTGGAGCGGGGCGGCGTCTATGTGGTGGCCAACACGCGCGGTGGCGGCGAGTTCGGCCCACGCTGGCACCAGGCGGCGCTGCAGGAGAATCGCCAGCGCGCCCACGAGGACTTCCAGGCCGTGGCCGAGGACGTCATCCGGCGCGGGATCAGCTCGCCGGAGCACCTGGGAATCATGGGCGGCTCCCAGGGTGGGCTGTTCATGGGCGCGATGCTGACCCAGCGGCCGGACCTGATCAACGCCGCCGTCATCCAGGTGCCGTTGTTCGACATGCTGCGCTTCCACAAACTTCTGGCCGGGGCGAGCTGGATCGCTGAGTACGGCGATCCGGACATCCCCGAGGAGCGCGCCTGGATCGAGGAATATTCCCCCTATCAGCGGCTGAGCGCCGAGGCCGACTATCCCGAGGTCTTCATCCACACCTCGACCAAGGACGACCGTGTGCATCCGGGTCATGCCCGAAAGGCGGCCGCCCGCATGATCGAACAGGGCCACGACGTGCTGTTCTATGAGAACACCGACGGCGGCCATGCGGCCGGCGCCAATCTGCGCGAGACCGCGCGGCGCCTGGCGCTGGAGTACACCTATCTGACACGCCGGCTGATGGACGAGCCGGCGGCTCGATAGTTTTCCGCTCATCCCCGCGAAAGCGGGGACCCAGTGCTTTTATGAGCTCCGGCGACTGGAAATGGCGGCATTCGACACCGGGCGGCGCCGAACGCCCAAAGATCTGGATCCCCGCCTTCGCGGGGATGAGCGGAGTATTCTGATGCGTCATCTCATTGTTTCGGCCACCTTCGCCGCCCTCGCTCTCCCGGCCATGGCCCAGGACCGCCCGCCGCACTTTCCCGCCGACCTGACGCCCGAGGCGGTCGCCGCCGCCGACGATCATCTCGCGCTGGAGGAGGTCGACGGGGCGGAGGCCATGGCCTTCGTGCGGGCGTCCAACGAAAAGGCGCTCGCTGCGCTGGCGGGCGATCCGCGCTATGAGGAATTGCGGGCCGAAGCCGAGGCAATCCTGACGGCGTCGGACCGCATCCCCTATCCGGTCTTCCTCGGCGACGGCCTGGGCAACTTCTGGCAGGACGCGACCAATCCCAAGGGGCTGTGGCGGCGCACCACCCTAGACTCCTATCGCGGCGGCGACACGCAGTGGGAGACCCTGATCGACGTGGACGCCCTGGCCCGCGAGGAAGGCCGCGACTGGGTGTGGAAGGGCGCGCAGTGCCTGGCGCCCGACGAGACCCGCTGCCTGGTCAATCTGTCGGACGGCGGCAAGGACGCGGTGGTGGTGCGCGAGTTCGACACCGCGACCAAGACCTGGGTCGAGGGCGGCTTCAATCTGCCGGAAGGCAAGCACCGCATCAGCTGGCTGGACCAGAACACCCTGCTGGTCGCCACCGACTTCGGGCCCGGCACCCTGACCGAGAGTGGCTATCCCTACATCGTAAAGTCGCTGACGCGCGGCCAGGCCCTGGATCAGGCGACCGAGGTCTATCGCGGAGAACAGGGCGACGGCGGCTATGGCGTCAGCAGCTCGGTCTATCGCGACGCCGAC
>CAXBPJ010000222.1:0-3972 GCA_963977325.1 uncultured Brevundimonas sp.
GCTTTTCGAGGGAAATGGGGCGGTCCGACCCGGCTCGTCGGGGGGGCGTGAGAGAGAGCCGGACCGCCTCGGCGTTCTCACGCGATCAGGATAGGTCCCGCGAGCCGCAAGGCGAGAACCCCCGGCCAGGACCCCGGTTCCACCCGTCATGAGGGAAATTTCATGCTCGTGGGGAAAGACCCCAAATCAGGCCTTCAGCGCCTCGACGCCGGGCAGGGCCTTGCCCTCCATCCACTCCAGGAAGGCGCCGCCGGCGGTGGAAACGAAGCTCATGTCGTCGGCCACGCCGGCGTGGTTCAGGGCGGCCACTGTATCGCCGCCGCCGGCAACAGCGATCAGCTTTCCGGCCCTGGCCAACTCGGCGGCGTGGCGCGCGGCCTCGACCGTCGCCTTGTCGAAGGGCGGGACCTCGAACACGCCCAGCGGCCCGTTCCAGATCAGAGTCTTGGAAAGGTCCATGGCGCGATGCAGGCGGGCGACGGTCTCGGGACCGGCGTCCAGGATCAGGTCGTCGGTGGCGATGCGGTCCAGCGCCCGCACCCCGGCCTCCGCGCCCGGCTTGACCTCTTTGGCAACCACCACGTCGACGGGCAGCAGCAGTTCGCAGCCGGCGCGGCGGGCGGCTTCCATGATGTCGCGAGCGGTGTCGGCCATGTCGCGCTCGGCCAGAGAGCCGCCGATGTCGACGCCTTGAGCGAACAGGAAGGTGTTGGCCATGCCGCCGCCGATGGCCAGCCGGTCGAGGCGCGCGACCAGGTTCTGCAGCAGGTCCAGCTTGGTCGAGACCTTGGCCCCGCCGACGACGCCGAGGACGGGCTTCTCCGGATTGCCCAGGGCGGCATCCAGCGCCTCCAGCTCGCGCCGCATGCTTTCGCCGGCGTAGGCGGGCAGCAGGCGGGTGAGGCCTTCGGTCGAGGCGTGGGCGCGGTGGGCGGCCGAGAACGCGTCATTGACATAGAGGTCGCCAAGCGCCGCCAGCTGTTGGGCGAAGTCGGGGTCGTTAGTCTCCTCGCCGGGGTGGAAGCGCACGTTTTCCAACAGCGCCACGCCGCCGGGATCAAGGTCGGCCAGCACCGCTTTGGCCTCATCGCGGACGCAGTCCTTGGCGAAGCGGACGGGGGCGCCAATCAGTCTGGACAAATCGTCGACCAGCGGCTCCAGGCTCATTGAGGGTGTGACCTTGCCCTTGGGCCGGTCGAAATGCGCCAGCAGCGCGACCCTGGCGCCCGCGTCGCGCAGCCGCTGGATGGTCGGCACGGCGGCGCGCAGGCGTGTGTCGTCGGTGACCCGCCCGTCCTCCATCGGGACATTGAAGTCCACCCTGACGAGGGCGGTCTTGCCGGCGAGATCGGAAGCGTCGTCGAGGGTGCGGAAGGTCATGGTTTTCTCTTCCCGCTCGCGAAGCTTAAAGGAACTTCGCCATCGCCAGGGCCGTGTCCGACATCCGCGTGGCGAAGCCCCATTCGTTATCGTACCAGCTGAGCACGCGGGCCAGCTTGCCGTCGACGACCTGGGTCTGGGGCAGGGCGGCGGTGGAGGAGGCGGCGATGTGGTTCATGTCGCCCGAGACGACCGGGTCGGTGGTCACAGCCAGAACGCCCTTCATCGGACCGTCGGCGGCGGCCTCAAGCGCGGCGTTGATCTCCTCGGCCGTCACCTCGCGGCCCGCGACCACCTTGAGGTCCACGACCGAGACATTGGGGGTGGGGACGCGGATCGAGGAGCCGTCCAGCTTGCCCTTCAGTTCCGGCAGCACGAGGCCGAGCGCCTTGGCCGCGCCGGTCGAGGTCGGGATCATCGAAAGCGCCGCCGCGCGGGCGCGGTAGAGATCCTTGTGCATCGTATCCAGCGTCGGCTGGTCGCCGGTGTAGCTGTGGATCGTGGTCATGTAGCCGCGCTCGATGCCGAAGAGGTCGTGCAGCACCTTGGCGACGGGAGCCAGCGCATTGGTGGTGCAGGAGCCGTTGGAGACGACGATGTCGTCGGCGGTCAGGGTCTCGTGGTTGACCTTGTAGACGATGGTCTTGTCGGCGCCGTCTCCGGGGGCCGATATCAGCACGCGCTTGGCGCCGGCCTTGAGGTGGGCCGAGGCCTTGTCCTTCGCGGTGAAGATGCCGGTGCACTCGAAGGCGATATCGACGCCCAGATCCTTGTGCGGCAGCTTGGCCGGGTCGCGCTCGGCGGTGACGCGGATCTTGCCCAGACCCACGTCGATCCAGTCGTCGCCCGCCTCGACGGTTCCGGGGAAGCGGCCGTGGACCGAATCGTAGCGCAGCAGGTGGGCGTTGGTGCTGACGGGCCCCAGGTCGTTGATCGCCACCACCTCGATGTCGCGACGGCCATGCTCGACGATCGAGCGCAGGACGAGGCGGCCGATGCGGCCGAAGCCGTTGATGGCGACGCGAACGGGCATGGGGGGCTCCTTGGGCGGGATGTCTGGTCGGCACCGTCAATGGAACCGGCGGCGACGGGATTCAAGGGCTGGGCTGAAACAGCGCGTGATCGGCAGGCGGCGGCACGCGCGTCGCGCGCCTGCCGACCTCGTGATTTGCCGATCGCGACCAGCCGCCGTATCGGCCTGATATGCTGAGGTTTCGTCCCGCCCTGATCGCCTTCGGCCTGATCGCCGCCGGTTCGGCCTTGGGGGGGTGTGCGACGGTGATGGCGGCGCCCGACAGCCCGGCGGCGCGTCAGGCGCTGAACGCGCGGGTGTTCGACACGGTGTGGAGCGAGACGCGGAGGCGCTACTACGATCCAGGCCTGCATGGGCTCGATTGGGACGCCTCTCGCCAGACCTACCGGCCGCGCGCTCTGGAGGCTGACGACGCGGATGAACTCTATGCCGTGCTGCGCGACATGCTGGGCGAGCTGAAGGATCAGCACGCCAACGCCCAGTCGCCGGCCAGCGTCATCAATCGCGAGCTGACCCGTACCCGGCGCGCGGTGCTGGGTCTGTTGATGACGCCCGAGGATGACGGGGTCTGGAAGATCGAGGACATCCGCGAGGGCTCGGTCGCCGACGAGGCGCGACTGGAGCGCGGCTGGCGACTAATGGCGTTGGACGGCGAATCGTGGCGGCCGGACCTGATCCTGACCGACGGCGTGCCGGTGGTCCTCACTCTCCGCGACGAGACGGGCGGAGTGCGCGACCTGACCCTGACGCCTCGGCTCATGGACCCTGTGCCGCTGTTCACCACCTCCTGGCTGGATCACGACACGGCGGTGCTTAGGATCGAGGCGTTTGAGCCAGGCCTGGGCGACTGGCTCGGCGCGACCCTGGCGCAGTTGCCGCCCGAAACCGATCTGGTGCTGGACTTGCGCGGCAACCCCGGCGGACGGCTAGCGGAGGCCGAGGCGGTGCTGTCGTGCTTCCTGCCGCGCGGCCAGGCCTGGGCGGTGCAGCGGTTCCGCGGACGCGAGCCTGAGGTGATGCATGTGGACGGCGACTGCGGCGATCGCCACACGCCGTTCGACAATGATCTGGTGGTGCTGGTCGGTCCCGGCAGCCGCAGCGCCGCCGAACTGACCCCCGCCGCGCTTCAGGAGGCCGGACGCGCGGTGGTGATCGGCGAGCAGACGCCGGGCGTGGTGCTGATCTCGCAGGAGTTCCGTTTGCCCGATGGAGGCAAGCTGAGTCTCAGCCGCGCCGATTTCCTGACCCACGGCGGTCATCGGTTGGAAGGCAATGGCGTGACGCCCGATATCCTGGCGCCGACCTCGCTGGACCAGCGCCGCGCGGGTGTCGATCCGGGCCTGGATGCGGCGATCGAGGCGCTGCGCATGAGCGCGGTGGCGGGGACGCAGGTAACGCGGCGCTGATGCGACTCTCGGGCGGCTGGACAGGCCGGCCGCTGTGCGGCGAAGTCCGCCCATGAACGGTTTGCGTTTTTCCGTCATCGCGCTGGCGACCGTGTTGGCGCTGGGCGCGTGCCAGTCGGTCCCCTACGCCCGTCTCGAGGATCTGCCTCCGGC
>CAXBPJ010000223.1:0-3960 GCA_963977325.1 uncultured Brevundimonas sp.
CGTGTTGTCCGATCCCCGGATTGTGATTTCCCCCAAGGTGTCGCTCGAGACGAAAACGCTCGGGGCGCTCATCTCGAACTGGCCGCCATGCCAGGCGAACATCGGCCCCGCCCCGTTTCCGCGATCGCGAACCGGCGACCCCTCCACCGGAATCTCCGGCAGATCGATCACCGGCCTCTCGACCTGTTCGGCCAGCAGTAGGACATCGGCCATCACTGGACATTCGGCGCCGTCCGCGAAGCTGGTCCGGACCCGATAGACGTCCTCCAATGGTTCGATATTCATCCGCCGCACCGCCAGCCAGCGGGTGTGTCCGCCCGCCGCTGTCGGGAAGAAGTGAACCCTCGCGTAATCGAGATGCATGTCGTGCTCGGCCCGAAACGACAGAGCGACACCGCTGACATCGGCTGGTGAACTGAGGTCGGCGCGCACGTAAGCCTGCATCTGACCGAGGTCACCAAAGGTTGTGACGCCCGAGATTGGGATCACGTCGGACCAGTCGAAGGAGTCGGGTTCGTCCTGGATCGCCGAGGCGGGGGCGGCCGCAACGATCAACCCAGCCACGGCCCCCGCGCCCGCGCGAAAAAGCCGCTTCTTCAACGTGGCCGCTGACGAGACCTTCGACCTACTCCTCATCGAGGCGCAGATCGGCCGGCGGCTCCAATCGCCAGCAGTCAGCCAAAGCCGTTTCAGCGTCGATCGCCCACCGCGCTAAAGGACTCTGCGAGTCGCTCGTCACAGTGTAGGTGGTCATCGAACCATCGGGGAACCAGGCACCCGACGTCTCGAAAGTGACGCTATATCCAACCGGCACATGCCTCAGTTGCGTTGGAGCGGTAGGATCCGGAATAGACCGGCTGGCCAGGTCTGGCCTGGGTGCGGGCAGGTCTTCCACCTCGGCCAGCACCTCTAACAGCGCCGGACATTCCCGAGCGTCAGCATAGCGTTCGACGATGGCGTGGCGCGCTTCGCCATCATAGCGGCTGGTGGTCCACCGGGCCATCCAGAACGGGCGACGAACGCCATCGGACATCTCCACCCACGGCCGATGGAAGGTCACCACGGCGTACCTGAGCCTTTGAGAGTCATCGATCGCGAGCACCGCCTCTGTTCGAAAACGCCAGGTGTCATCCTTTGCCTCGCGAATCCGGGCGACCACTTCGTCGAGCGTATAAAGATGACGGACTTCCACACCGCTGGTTTCCAGCCAGGGCGGCTCCAACGGAAGCGCCAAGGCGATCATGAGATAAAGCGACATCGGATTCAGTCCTTTATCTTACTCAGGACATCCTTGGGGCGCGATCGGCGGCGGCGGCAAATCTCGACGCCCTGCCGACTGCTTGATTTCGTCTTCATCCTTGTATTTAAATTCGCGGAGTTCATCATCACAACCGACCACAAAGAGGGACAGTGTGTCTTCGTTTGCGCCCAGGCTTACCAAATAACCAGCCGCGCCCCAGTCGTTATCGCTCGGATAAGCATTTAGCCTCTCCTCATCGAACCCCAGCGCACCGCTAGATGGGCAATAGTGGTTGGATGGATGATTGTGGGCGAACCCAGCGATATCGCCGCCGTCAATACCAAATTCGGCCATGGCACCATCCAGTTGCCCTTGGGAGATGACAGGGCCTGTACCGCCACGGATCGCATGCGTGACGGTTTGCCCATTCAAAATCCAAGAGAGTGAGAAGAACTCCTTGTCGTCCTTCTCGTCCTCGTCGGCTAGGTCGTCCTCGAACTTCTTCGCCGCGCACTGCTTTTGTCGCTCATTCTCCGCATCGACGGCCGGCTGGGTCCACAGGCCGCCGCCGCCCGTGCCGGGCTCATCCGGGTTTGGGTCGACCTCGTCCTGATGCTCGTTGGGATCGATCGGCGTGCCGGGTTGAGGTCGCGTGCCGATCACCACGATCTCTTCGAGTTCTGTGACGTCTCCCGGGGGTGTATCCGTCATGACTCGTGCTCCTGAGGCCCGCCTGCATATTGAAGAACGCACGGACACGGCTCAGGGTTGTGTGACCGATGGTCGCGACCCCAGAGAGGTGCGCCACCCAGCCCCTTAGGCTACCCCTCCGCCTCCGCGACCGCCTTCAGCCGCGCCTCATGGCCGTGCTCGGGAAAATCCGCCTCGACCCACTGATCCTCGAACGCCGCCAGTATCCGCCCCGTGCGCGGGCCCGGCTCGACGCCGAGGGCGGCGATCTGCTTTCCGCCGACCGGCAGGGCCGGAACCTCCCAGTCCTCCAGCGCCATCAGCCGATCCGCGTCCTCCTCGCGCCAGGGCTCGGCGGCCCAGGCGCGCATCAGGCGGTCGTGGAAGGTCTGCCAGCCAAGGCGATAGATCACCGCCCGCGCCTCGCGCTCATCCATGTCCAGGCTGATGGACGGCCGCGCCGGCGGGCTGTCGGCGGTTGTGCGCACCAGCCGGTCCTTGATGGCGTTCGACAGCCGCAGACGATTGGCGGCGGCCCTCACCACCTCGCCGTCGTCCGGCAGCAGGGCCGACAGCAGTTGCACCGGGTCGTGCGACAGCTCGGCCAGACGATGGAAGGCCTTGGTGTCGGTCGCCTCGGGCAGGACCTGGTCCAGGACGCCGGACTTCTCCATGCGGTTGACGGCCGGGCGCGGCTGCGGCGCGGCCAAGAGTTTCAGCAGTTCCGCCTGCACCCGCTCAGCCGAGAGTTCAGCGATGCCCGCCTTCAGCGCCGAACAGGCTGACAGCCCCGCCGCGTCCGGCTCGCCCCGCCCGTACCAGGCGAAAAAGCGGAAGAAGCGCAGGATGCGCAGATAATCCTCGCGGATGCGCTGGGCCGGCTCGCCCACGAAGGCCACCCGACCGGCCTTGGCATCGGCCAGCCCTTGGCCGGTCGGATCGAAAACCCGCCCCTCGCCATCGGCGTAGACGGCGTTCATATGGAAGTCGCGGCGCGCGGCGTCCTCGGCCCAGTCGTCGGTGAACTCGACCTCGGCATGGCGGCCGTCGGAGGCTACGTCGCGGCGCAGGGTGGTGACCTCGAACGGCCGCCGGTTGGCGATCGCCGTGACCGTGCCGTGACTGAGACCCGTCGGCACGGACTTGAGGCCCGCCGCCTTCAGCGCCTCGAGCACTCGGTCAGGCGTCAGCCGCGTGGCGATGTCGATGTCCAGGCCCTCGGGCCAGACCGTCTCGGGATCGCGCTCGTCGCCGTCCAAGGCGAGGTCGAACGCAAGATCGGCCTGGCTGGGCGTCAGGCCCATGACGGCGTTGCGCACGCAACCGCCGACGAAGCGCGCGCAGTCCGACCCGCCGTCGGCCTCCAGCGCCGCCATCACCGCCCGGGTCTCGGGACGGTCCAGCCACCAGGGGCGGCCGATGCTCGCGCCCGTCTCGCCGTTGCTCACGCCGCGTCCTCCCTGCGCTCTGGATGAAGGCGCAGCGCCAGCGCCCGCAGCATGCCCGCCGTCGCGCCCCAGATGTAGCGCTGCTCCCAGGGCATGGCCCAATAGGTCCGTTCGTGGCCGTCGAACGTCTGGACATCGCGCCGATGATTGCGGGCGTCCATCAGCCAGTCGAACGGCGCCTCGAAGACGTCGGCCACCTCCCCGGGATCGAGCACCGGCTCGAACCCCGGCCGCATCCAGCCCACCACCGGCGTGACCACGAAACCCGTCACGGTCCGATAGCTGTCCGACAGACCCAACGGCTCGACATCGCCGGGCGGCAGGCCGACCTCCTCGAACGCCTCACGCAGGGCCGCCTCGACCGCCGTCTCGCCGGCCTCCAGTCGGCCGCCCGGAAAGGCGATCTGGCCGGTGTGGCTGGCCAGGCTGTCGGAACGTCGGGTCAGCAGCAGGGTCGGTCCTTCCGGCCGGTCCACAACCGGAATCAGCACGGCGGCGGGACGCAGCGGCGCATCCGCCGGCCGATAGTCGGGGTTCAGGTCATGGTCGCCCAAGCGCGGCGCCGCATCCAGGCGCCAGGCT
>CAXBPJ010000224.1:0-3959 GCA_963977325.1 uncultured Brevundimonas sp.
TCCGTCATGCCCAGATCCTGGGCCTTCAGCGTCATCAGCGACGTGAACCGCGCTTCGGACCCGGCGACATGCTCGGCCAGGGCCACGGCCATGTCGTTGGCCGAGCGCACGGCTAGCGAACGGATGGCGTCATCGACCGTGATCGACTGACCGGCGGCCAGGCCCAGCTTGGACGGCGGCTGGCTGGCGGCGCGGGCCGAGACGATGATCCGGTCGTCCAGCTTGATCTTGCCCTGCTCCAGGGCGTCGAACACCAGATAGAGGGTCATCACCTTGGTGATCGAGGCCGGATAGCGCGGCGCCGTGGCGTGACGGGCGAACAGCACCTCGCCGCTCTCGGCGTCAATGACGATCGCGGCATATTTCAGATTGTCGGCCTGGGCCACCGGCGGCGGCGCGCCCGGCGTGGGAAGCGCCATCATGACGCCCAGCGCCATGAGCAGGACGAGGCCGCGACGGGCGAATGCGATCATGTGGCCGACCCTCTGATACCAAATTCCCGCGCGACCTCAGCCCCCGAGCCGCGCGCCAGACCCCACACCATGGGGATCGCCGGTTGCGGGCTGGTTAACAAGCCCTCAACGAGATTGTGAAGAGTGATCGCTGATAATATTGTGCGCTGCACAAAACCTCTTGACGACTCTTCGCACTTGCACCATATGCCCGTCATCGCCGGATGCATCCCGGCCAAGAAACATCGCGGCAATGTCCGCAAATCCATCTTTCAGGAGTTTGATCATGGCTGACGCCACCGAGACCGTGAAGAAGACCATGGACCAGGCCACCGCCGCCGCCAAGGCGCAGTCGGACAAGGTCCAAGCCCAGGCCGAAACCGCCCAGGCGGCTGGCGCCAAGGTGTTCCGTGAAGGCGTCGAGCGCTCGGTCGCCGGCCTGTCCGAGCTGAACGCCCAGGGCAAGAAGAACCTGGAAGCCATGGTCGAATCGACCACGGCCGCCCAGCGTGGCGCCGAGGCCCTCGGCCAGCAGGCTC
The DNA here is from genome assembly GCA_963977325.1 of uncultured Brevundimonas sp. Lineage (GTDB taxonomy): Bacteria > Pseudomonadota > Alphaproteobacteria > Caulobacterales > Caulobacteraceae > Brevundimonas. The sequence goes on from CAXBPJ010000224.1 coordinate 992, forward strand.
TGGCCTACTCCAAGAAGAGCTGGGAAGACGGCGTCTCCGCCGCCCAGTCGATCGCCCAGGCCCGCTCGGTCCAGGAAGCCATCGAGCTGCAGACCAGCTTCGCCAAGTCGGCGATGGAAACCTACATCGCGGAAATGACCCGCATGACCGAGACATTCACCACCTCGGTCAAGGACAGCCTGCAGCCGCTGAACGCTCGCGTCAGCGCCCAAGTCGAGACCTTCCAGGCCGCCCGCTAAGGCGCTCTGAAAACATTTCGACGAAGGCCCCCGGAGCGATCCGGGGGCCTTTTTCGTTTGCCCAGAGCCCAGTCGAACAGTCACCCCTTTCCGCCACCACGACTGTTACCTATATGGACGCAAAGGCCGGTTCACCCCGGCGTCCATTCGGGAGATGACAGATGATCGAGGTTCGACCCTTCGACGGCCTGGGCGGGGCCGACCACGGCTGGCTCAAGGCCAAACATCACTTTTCGTTCGCCGGCTATCACGACCCGGCCCGCATGAACTGGGGCGCCCTGCGCGTCTGGAACGACGACGAGATCGGGCCGAAAACCGGCTTTCCGCCGCATCCGCACGCCGACATGGAGATCATCACCTATGTCCGCACCGGGGCCATCACCCACGAGGACAGCCTGGGCAACAGGGGCCGCACCCCGGCCGGCGACGTCCAGGTGATGAGCGCGGGCACGGGCATCCGTCACGCCGAGTACAATCTCGAGGACGAGACCACGACCCTGTTCCAGATCTGGATCCTGCCGACCAAGACCGGCGAGGCGCCCAGCTGGGGGCAGAAGCCCTTTCCCAAGGGCGACCGGGCCGGCCGCTTCGTGGTCATGGCCTCGGGCGACGCGGCCGATGACGACGCCCTGACCATCCGCACCGACGGCAAGGTGGCCGCCGCCACGCTCAAGGCCGGCGAGACCGCGACCTATCCGCTGGGCGCCGATCGCAAGGGCTATCTCGTCCCGGCGGTCGGCGAGATCGAGGTCAACGGCGTCCGCGTCGGTCCCCGCGACGGCGCCGCCATCGCCGAGGAGGACATGGTGACCGTCAAGGCGCTCTCGGACGCCGAGGTCGTGCTGGTCGACACCATCTAGCGCTCGGCCAGCAGTCCATCGACGAAGGCCGGGACGATCTGGCTGGCCAGGCCGTAACGGCCTTCGTCGAACATCTCGCGGTTCAGGCTGGGCTCCAGATTCAGCTCGACCGTCCGCGCCCCCGCACGGCGCCCCTCCTGCACGAACCCGGCGGCCGGCCAGACCGCGCCAGAGGTTCCAATCGAGACGAACAGGTTGCAGCGCGCCAGCGCGGCCTCGATCGCGTCCATCTCCAGCGGCATCTCTCCAAACCAGACGATGTGCGGCCTCAGCCGTCCGTCCGGCGCGTGCGGCGAGGGATGATGCGCTTGTAGATCGTCACGCCAATCACACACTCGTCCGCTGGAGGTGCACACGGCCTTCAGCAGTTCGCCGTGCATGTGGATCATTCGGAATCCCGGACCCGGCGACGTCCCGGCTTGCGCCCGCTCATGCAGATCATCGACATTTTGGGTGACCAACAAGAACTCGTCGCGCCATTCAGCCGCCAGCCGGGCCAGCGCCTTGTGCGCCGCATTTGGGTGGACCTCGGCCAGCTGCCGCCGCCTTCGATTGTAGAAGTCCTGGACCAGGGCCGGGTCACGCGCGAAAGCCTTGGGCGTGGCCACATCCTCGACACGGTGTGCCAGCCACAGCCCATCCGCCGCCCGAAAGGTCGGCACGCCGCTTTCGGCCGAGACGCCCGCGCCGGTCAGGACGACCAGCCGGGTCATGTCGTCCGCCCGATCGCCATGCGGAGACCAGGCGGCATACGCTTTACTCGCGTCCAAACACCGATTCGGCGGTCGGTTCCGGACCCTTGGCCTCCGGTTCGGGCTCCGGCTCCGGCGCGACCTCGGCCTCGACCGGCTGCAGGGCAGGGCCGCCCTTCTTGGCGTCGTCGCGGGCCTTCTTGTCGGCCGCCTTGCGCACCAGTTCGTCCAGCTCGACCTGGCCGGTGAGGCCCAGGGTCACCGGATCGACCGGCTTGATGTTCTGCGAATTCCAGTGGGTGCGGTTGCGCACACTCTCGATGGTCGCCTTCGTCGTCCCCAGCATCTTGGCGATCTGGGCGTCGGTCACCTCGGGGTGGTTGCGCACGAACCAGGCGATGGCGTCCGGCCGGTCCTGGCGGCGCGACACCGGCGTGTATTTCGGCCCGGTCTTGGGCTTGGTCAGCAGGTCGGCGTGACGGCTGACCACGGCCTGCATGCGATAGCTCTCGTCGGCCTGCGCCTTGTCCAGCTCCTCGCGGGTCAGCTGGCCGCCGGTGACGGGATCGACGCCGCGGATGTCGCGGGCGACGTCGCCGTCGGCGATGCCGCGCACTTCCAGCGGATGCAGCCCGCAGAAGTCGGCGATCTGCTCGAAGCTCAGCGAGGTGTTGTCGACCAGCCAGACGGCGGTAGCCTTGGGCATCAGGATGTTGGTCATGGGCGTCTTCGTCCCGTCCTTTTGGTGTCTTTGGAACGCCAAGGCGCGAGGCCCGCGCCGGGTTCCGGATACGACGGCGCCCGACCTTTCGGCCGGGCGCTGATCCTTCGCCTATAGGCTCATTCTCCGGGAATGGAAACGGTTTGAGGCCAGACGACGGCCCTATACAGCCACGGTTCAGCTTCGGCATGATGTCGTTCGACGATCACCGCACGCCGGGAGGGAGCCCCGCCATGACCATCCTCAACACCCACAGTCTTGCCGCCGCCACGGCCCTGGCCGCGCTCGGCCTCGCCGCCGGCGCCGCCCAGGCCCAGACCGCCACTCTCTACTGGGACTCGAACTTCCAGGGCCGGTCCCACACCGTGTCGGGCCCGACCACCAGCCTCTCACCTTTCGGCTTCAACGATCAGGCCAGCTCCCTGCGGCTGCAAGGCCGGTGGGAGGTCTGCGAAC
>CAXBPJ010000225.1:0-3955 GCA_963977325.1 uncultured Brevundimonas sp.
TTCACCTCGGCGGTAAACGGTTCGCCGTCGAGCACGCCCCGGAACTGGGCCAGGCCCGGCCGCCAGTCGATGTCGGACAGCACCAGCGAGCGATCCTCACCGGTCAGGTCGAGGATCAGCGCCTCCGCGTCGTCATAGCCCAGGGTCACCCCGTGGGCCTCGCGGTCGATCAACACGATCCAGTCGGTGCGGTCCGACGGATCGCCCAACTGTTCGGCGGCGACTTCGTTCATGGCGGCGGCGGCGGCGATCAGCACGTCGCGGCCCCTGCCCTCGACCGGCAGGCCGTTGAACCCGTCCGGGAACTCGTCGCCGATATAGCGGGTCGACAGCCGGCCCGAGCGGAACCGCTGCTGGTCCATGACGGCCGCGAGGAACGGGACGTTGTGACCCAGCCCCTCCAGATGCGTGTCCTCCAGAGCCCGGGCCATGCCGTCGATGGCGCCCTCGCGGGTCGGCGCCCAGGCGCACAGCTTGGCGATCATCGGGTCGTAGAACATGCTGATCTCGTCGCCCTCGCGGACGCCGGAGTCGTTCCGGACCGTATAGTCCCCCTGATCGCCTTCCTCGGGCTGTTCGTAGCGCACCAGCCGGCCGATCGACGGCAGGAAGCCGCGATAGGGGTCCTCGGCATAGATCCGGCTTTCGATGGCCCAGCCGTCGATCTTCAGATCGTCCTGACCGAACGCCAGCTTCTCGCCATACGCCGAGCGGATCATCTGCTCGACCAGATCGACCCCGGTGATCATCTCCGTCACCGGATGCTCCACCTGCAGCCGGGTGTTCATCTCCAGGAAGTAGAAGCTCTTGTCCTGACCGGCAACGAACTCCACCGTTCCGGCCGAGTCGTAGTTGACCGCCTGGGCCAGGGCCACGGCCTGGGCCCCCATGGCGGCGCGGGTGGCCTCATCCAACAGAGGCGACGGCGCTTCCTCGATGACCTTCTGATTACGCCGCTGGATCGAGCATTCCCGCTCGAACAGGTGCACCACATTGCCGTGCTTGTCGCCCAGCACCTGAATCTCGATGTGGCGCGGGTTCTCGATGAACTTCTCCAGGAACACCCGATCGTCGCCAAAGGCGTTCAGCGCCTCGGCCTTCACCGCCGCGAAGCCCTCGGCCATGTCGGCGTCGGAGTTGGCCACGCGGATGCCCTTGCCCCCGCCCCCCGCTGAGGCCTTGATCATCACCGGATAGCCGATGCCCTGGGCGATCTTCACCGCCTCCTCGGGCGTGTCGATCAGCCCCATGTGGCCTGGCACGGTGTTCACCCCCGCCTCGGCCGCCAGCTTCTTGGAGCTGATCTTGTCGCCCATGGCCTCGATGGCCTCGGGGTTCGGTCCGATAAAGGCGATCCCTTCGTCGCGCAGGCGACGGGCGAAGCCGGCGTTCTCGCTGAGGAACCCAAACCCCGGGTGCACGGCCTCGGCGCCCGTCTGGCGAACCGCCTCCACGATCTTGTCGGCCAGCAGATAGGATTGCGCCGCCGGGGCCGGTCCGATCAGCACCGTCTCGTCCGCCATCTCGACCGCCAGCGACCCCGCGTCCGCCTCGGAATAGACCTGCACCGTGGCGATCGCCATGCGGCGGCAGGTCTTGATGATGCGGACGGCGATCTCGCCGCGATTGGCGATCAGGATTTTCGAGAACATCGGCGTCCGCAGCTGGCCCAACAGGATGCGCCCGGCTTAGGCCAAGCGTCGAACCCGATCAAACCCTTGCGAGTTTCCCCCTGCGACCGATCCGCACTTTGCAAGCGGAGCCATGATCGGGTTTAACGACGCCACGCTCGCGGCTGGCCCGCGACCTTGCCCAGTGAAGAAAACGGAGACCCATCCCGTGAAGACGCTTCTCGCCGCCGCTTCGGCGCTCGCCCTGATCACCGTCGCCGGCGCGGCTGACGCGCAAAGCTGGGCCGACCGCACGCGTCAGGACCTGACCGCCGCCCACGCCAATCTGCGCGACAATCACCCCGGGGCCGTGGTCCAGGGACCGGCAGGAGACGCCTTCCGAAGCTGGCTCGACGCCGGTCTGGCCGAGGCCAATGAAATGGCCGGCCGCGCCAACAGCGGCGACGCCCAGGCCTATCTTCTGCGCTGGTACGGGCGTGGCTTCCACGATTCGAGCACCGCGATCCGTCCGACCTTCGAAACGCTCGACCCGTGGTTCGCCACCGCCTGGCCGGGCGTCGCCACCGGCTGGCGCAACGGCGCCTACGTCGTCACCCATGTGAAGGAGGGCGTGCGTCGCGCCCCGCCGCTCGGCGCCCAACTGGTGTCCTGCAACGGCGTCTCGGCCGAAGACATGGCCCAGGACCGGCTGGACGGCTGGGAGGCTGACCTGTCGACCGAAGCGGGACGGATCCGCTCCGCGCCCTACCTGCTGTGGAACCGCAACAACGCCTTCACCGGCGCCGGCGTGCCGCAGAGCTGCCGCTTCAAGGTCGGCCGCCGCGAGCGCGAATTCCGCCTCGACACCATCAATGGCGACCTGGCCGGCCAGGAAGTCGGGTTCCGGTCGGCCATGTACTGGCCCTCCGCCCAGCCGCTGGGAATCGAACAGATCGACGGCCGCGCCTGGATCCACGTCCATTCCCTCGCCGACGACGCCGGCTGGGAGGCCTTCTTCGCCCAGGTCGAATCGCAGATCGACGCCATCCGCTCACCGGCCGGCCTGGTCATCGACCTGCGCGGCGCCAACGGCTCGGCCCTGAACTCGACGGCGCGCGGCTATGGCCTGGCCAACCGAATCTGGACGCCGGAATTCACCGTCAGCCGCCAGCCTCCGGCCGAGGAGATCACCTATCGCGCCACGCCCGGCAATCGCCAGTGGTTCGTCGACACGCTCGGCCGCATGGAGGCCGATCCGGCCTTTGTCGCCAACAACATGCCGATCATCGAGAACACACGCGAGATCGTCGCCGCGTTCGATCGCGCCATCGCGGCCAATCAGCCCAGCTTCACCCTGAACGCCCCGGCGCCCGCCGCCGACACCGGCGCGCCGAATCCTGTCCAGGGCAATGTCGTGGTGCTGATCGACTCGGGCTGCTCGGGCGGCTGCCTCGATATCCTCGACCTGCTGACCCGCCTGCCGAACGTGCGCACGGCCGGCCAGCCGACCGACGTCTATTCGATGTTCGTGGAGCCGACCGTGGTCCGCCTGCCGTCCAATTACACGGAGCTGACCTACGGCCATAAGGCCTGGGCCGGTCGCGCCGATCGTCATAACCAGCCCATCGCGCCCCAGGTCCCCTATACCGGCGAGCCGACCGACGAGCAGGCCGTCCGCACCTGGGTCTCCAGCCTGTTCGGCGCCTGACCCAAGATGGGCGGCGCGCCCTCTAGGCGCGCCGCCCGCAGGCCTCTAAACCGGCCCCATGCCCAAGCTGACCTCCGCCGTCGATCCGGCCAGTTCCGCCTTCAAGGCGCTCGACGCCCATAACCGCGCCCTCGCCGACGACCTGCGCGCGCGTGTCGCCAGGGCGGCGCTGGGTGGCCCCGAGAAATCCCGCGAACGCCATGTCTCGCGCGGCAAGCTGCTGCCGCGTGACCGGGTCGAACGCCTGCTCGACCCCGGCTCGCCCTTCCTCGAGATCGGCCAGCTGGCGGCGGGCGGCATGTACGACGACGAAGCCCCGGGCGCCGGCCTCATCTGTGGCGTAGGACGCGTCTCGGGTCGCGAGGTGATGATCGTCGCCAACGATCCGACGGTGAAGGGCGGCGCCTACTTCCCCCTGACCGTCAAGAAACACCTGCGCGCTCAGGAGATCGCCGCCGAGAACCGGCTCCCCTGCGTCTATCTGGTCGATTCCGGCGGGGCCAACCTGCCGCACCAGGCCGAGGTCTTCCCCGACCGCGAGCACTTCGGCCGCATCTTCTTCAATCAGGCGCGGATGAGTGCGGCCGACATCCCTCAGATCGCCTGCGTCATGGGCCTGTCCACCGCCGGCGGCGCC
>CAXBPJ010000226.1:0-3955 GCA_963977325.1 uncultured Brevundimonas sp.
AGTCACGGAGCTGGTACAGATAGGCCGCGATATCGCGGGCTTCGGCGTCTGTGATGGGCATGGCGGTCATTCCGGTCTCGGGCGACATCGACGGCGCGTCGATCAGCCACTGGGTCAGGACGTCGGGCTGGTTGGGAAACCGTCCGGCGATCATCGGCGCGTCGCCGAAACCTTCCAGCGACGGCCCGGCCAGGCCCCGCGGCCAGTCGACGCCGGGGATGACGTGGCAGGCGGCGCAGCCCACCCGCTGCATCACCTCCAGGCCAGCCGCCGGATCGGCGCCGGCGATCTGGCGCGGCGGATCGCTCTTGTCGGCGCAGGCGGCCACGCAGGCAAGCAGAGCCAGGAGGACAGGCGCCCCCCTCATATCCGATCGTCCTGGCGATGGTGTCTGCGCGCCGCACGCGGCATCGGCCCCCCGATGGCTGGTTCTTCTGGCTAACCCTTGCACCGGAGGCCGGTTCCCCGGAACCGTCAAGCTGACCCGGCATTCGTTTCCCGTGCGCCCGATCCTGACCTTTTCCGCTCTGGCCACTGTGGTGCTGACGGCCTGTCACCCCATCGCCAACGAGACCGGCGCGCGCTTCACGGCCGACGGCGAAACCATCGCCATGAGCGGCGGCGAGGGCGGCCCGGCCAACGCCTGTTTCGCCTGCCACGGGCTGGAAGGGGAGGGCGACGGGGTCAGCGTGCCGCGCCTGGCCGGGCTGGACGCCGGCTATCTGCAAAAGCAGATGGAGGATTATGCGACCAACGTCCGCCATCACGAGGCGATGGGTCCGATCGCCGGCTGGCTGAACCACGAGGACCGACGCGCCGTCGCGGCCTATTACGCCGCCATGACGGCGAAATACTGGTTCGAACAGCTGGCGGGCCTGCCCTGTGACATCGATGTCGAGGCCTGCGTCGCCTGCCACGGGCCCGCGGGCCAAGGCGTCGGCCCCGGCAACCCGGCCCTCTCGGGACAGCCGGCCGCCTATACGATCGAGCAGATCCGGCGCTGGCAAAGGCGCGAGCGCCGCAACGATCCGCGCGGCGTGATGACCGAAGCGGTGGCGGGGCTGACGGTCAGCGAAACCCGGGCCATAGCGCTCTGGCTAGAGACTTCACCCACCCTTCCAGCGCCCGCCAGCGACGCTGCCAGCGCGTCCGCCGCCGCGGCAACTGCGGCACGACCGGCAGCATCCCGTGGAGCACGTCGTCCCGATCGATGAGATGGTGCTTCAGCGCCGCGCCGACATGGATCGGGATCATCAGCAGCAGGGTGATGACCAGGCCCCAGTGCATCCATTCGCTGACCGCCTCCACCCGCCAACGCTGGACGGAGGTCAGATCCTGCATCGGCATCAGAGGCCAGGGGATTAGGCCGACCAGGCTCAACTGCTCCTCGCGCGCGGTGGCGGAGATCATCGCCCAACCGGTCAGGGGCAGGCCGAACAGGCAGATGTAGAAGACATAGTGGGTGATGTGCGCGGCGGTGCTTTCCCAGCCGGGCTTGTCGGCGTCGTTGATCGGACCCGGCGCCAGCATGCGCCACAGGCCCCGCCCCATGGCCAGCACGATCATCAGCACGCCGACGAGGTAGTGCAGGTCGTGCGCGGCCACCTTGTCGCCACCCACCGGCAGCCGCCCCATCCACCAGCCCCAGAACAGCTGGAAGATCACCAGCGCCGCCATGGTCCAATGGAACACGATGGCCACGGGCGAATAGCGGCCTTCGTCGTGGTGGCCGGCCGCCCATTCCAGGATGTTGAGGACCAGCCGGTCGATCACGCCGGGCGACCCTCGGCGGCGCGCACGTCCGGCCCGATCCAGCGGCCGAGGATCACGAGGGCCGCGACCAGATAGACCGCCGCCGCCGGCGCCCACATGATCAGCCCGGCCGCCTGCTGGTCTTCCAGAGGCGTCAGGCCCCACGATCCGGTCGTCAGGAAATGCGGCGCGTACAGCGGTTGGCCGGCGAAGGTGATCAGCGCCCCCAGCAACCCCATGGCGACCATGGCGATCAGCAGATGCACGACCGCCGAGGGCGCCGAGGCCCGGCGAACGCCCGCCCAGAACCCTACGGAAGACGCGAGCAGGCTGGCCTGCATCAGCCAGTAGACGGCGTCGTTCGACAAAGCCGTGGCGTAGAGCGCCGGCGCGTGCCAGGCCCAGAACACCACCGCCTGGATGGCCGTGGCCAGCGACAGCGACCCGGACTGTGACCGCGGCAGGCTCCAGGCGATGAGTGGCGCGGCCAGGGCGACCAGGATCACGTGATGAACCGTCCGCGCGGCGAACAGGGCCGACGACAGGGCGCACAGCGGCGACACGAAACCGACCGCCAAGGTCAGCACCGCCGCTAGGCCCAGCAGCCGCTCGCGGCCGCTCATTCGCCAGCCGATCGTCAGGGCCGCCGTGATCAGAACGGCGATCAGCACGGGATCGATAGTCCAGCGCCATTCGCCCGCCGACGGGGCGACGCCGCAATAGGGGATCCAGGCCTCGGGACCCATCAGGCCGCTTCTGGCAGGGCGTAAGCGATCACATGGTCGCCGTTGGGCGTTTCCATGAAGTGGTGACCCCCGGCCATGATCACCAGATACTGCCGCCCGTCCTGCTCATAGACGATCGGGTTGGCCTGTCCCCCGGCCGGCAGGGCGTCCTGCCACACCGTCTCGCCGGTGCGGATGTCGATGGCCCGGATCAGGTCGTCGGTCGCGGCCGCGATGAAAATCAATCCGCCGGCGGTGACCACCGAGCCGCCGTTGTTGGGCGTGCCGATATCGATCGGCAGCATCGAAGGAACTCCGAACGGTCCGTTCTTCCGGGCCGTGCCCAAGGGTCGGTCCCAGACGGCGCGCCCGGTGGCGATATCGACGGCGCGAATGCCGCCATAGGGCGGCTGTTTGCACAGCATTCCGGTGAATTTCATCCGCCAGCCGGCGTTGACGTCGATCGCATAGGGCACGCCCCACTGCGGATCGCCCTCGCCCTCGGCGCCGCCCCCCTCGCTCTTCTCCTTCGGATGGCCGCGCGGGAACCAGCCCTGCTCGGTCGCCTCCTCGCGCGGCACCAGCCGGTTGAAATTGGGCATGTCGTTGTAGTTGGCGATGATCCAGCCGCGGCGCGGATCGATCGCCACCCCGCCCCAGTCCGACCCGCCGTTATAGCCCGGATACTGGATCCAGCGCCGGTCGGCGGTCGGCGGCGTATAGGGGCCGTCATAGGCCGCCTGGCGGAAGCCGATGCGGCAGACCAGCTGGTCGATCGGCGACATGCCCCACATGTCGCGTTCGGTCAGGCGCTCCTTGGCGAGGGTGTGAAAGCCGCTGAACGGCTGGGTCGCCGAGCGCTGGCCGGGCTCCACGCCGCCCTGCGGCACGGTTCTCTCCTCGACCGGCGTCAGCGGCTGGCCGGTGCGGCGATCCAGGATGTAGAGGTCGCCCTGTTTTGACGGCAGGACGATAGCCGGAACGGTTCCGCCGGACGAGGGGTAATCGATCAGGGTGGCCTGGGAGCCCAGGTCATAGTCCCACACATCCATGTGCACGGTCTGGAATGACCATGCGGGACGGCCGGTCGTCACGTCCAGCGCCACCAGGGCGGTGGAGTACTGGTTCTCGGCGGCCGAGCGCTGGCTGGAATAGTAGTCCGCCGCCGAATTTCCCATCGGCATATAGACCAGGCCCAGTTCGTCGTCGCCGGTGGCCGTGGTCCACATGTTAGGCGTGCCGCGCGTATAGGTCTCGCCCTCGGGCGGCAGGCCGGTGATGTCCGGCCGGGTCATGTCCCAGGCCCAGCGCAGCTCGCCGGTGATGGCGTCGAAGCCTTTGATGACCCCCGAGGGCGCCGCGCGATACTGGCCGTCCAACACCTGATGACCGGTGACCACAACGCCGTTGACGATGGTCGGGGCCGAGGTGATCGACACCATGCCGGGAATGACCTCGCCCATGCCCTCCTTGATGTC
>CAXBPJ010000227.1:0-3926 GCA_963977325.1 uncultured Brevundimonas sp.
CCAAGTGGGACGGCTTTCGCTGTCTCGCCTTCAAGGACGGGGCTCGGGTCGAGTTGACCGCCAAATCCGGCAAGTCGCTCAACCGCTTCTTCCCCGAGGTCGTAGAACGTCTGGCCGCCGTGCCGACGGAGCGTTTCGGACTGGACGGCGAATTGCTGGCCCGGGCCGGCGACCGTTATGCGTTCGAGGTGCTCCAGGCCCGGCTTCACCCGGCTGCCTCGCGCATCCGGCGCCTGGCGGCCGAGACGCCGGCCACCTTCGCGGTGTTCGACATGCTCCTGGACGTGAACGGTCGAGACATGAGGCGGTCGCCGCTTCGAGAACGCCACGCTTGTCTCACTGAGTTTCTAAAGGCGTTTGGCTCACCGCAACTGATGGGGACCCCCGGGACAGATCAGCCGGATCTCGCCCAAGCCTGGCTCGACGGCGGATTGGTGGAGGGCGTGGTCGCCAAGCGGCTGGACGGGCCCTACCTCGAAGGCGAGCGCGCCATGATCAAGATCAAGCGCCTGCGCTCGGCGGACTGCGTGGTGGGCGGCTTCCGCTACGCCCAAAACAGCGACGTCGTCGGCTCGCTCCTGCTGGGCCTTTACGACGACGCGGGCCTGCTGAACCACGTGGGCTTCACCTCGGCCTTCGCCGGCGTCGACAAGACGGACCTGACCCGGCGGCTCGAGGCGCTGCGCGGCGGCCCCGGCTTCACCGGCCGAGCCCCGGGCGGCCCGAGCCGCTGGTCCACCGAGCGATCGGCGGAATGGCAGGCGCTGCGGCCGGAACTGGTCGTGGAGGTCACCTTCGATCATGTCTCCGACCAGCGCTTCCGCCACGGCACGCGGCTACGGCGCTTTCGGCCGGATAAGGCGCCCGGGCAATGTCGGATGGAGCAGTTGGACGCCTGACGAAGCCGAAGGCGGCTCCACCGCTGCGGCCTCTCTCGACACGAGTCTCGCCGATCCGATCACGAGCACTGGACCAGGAACAGGTGAGAGGCCGGTTGGTTGGCAGGGCTTAGCCTCACTGATGGCCTTTGGCCAAGCTGGCAAACCTTGCGCTGCTGCAGGGCTACCAAGAACGCCGCGCGAACGAAACTGTCAAACCCTCGCAGGATTTGCCTACTTTTCTCGCATACCGCCCGAGATTACCTGGAAGTAGCAGGTTTCTGGCGGAGACGGAGGGATTCGAACCCTCGGTACCCCTTACAGGGTACGACGATTTAGCAAACCGTTGCCTTCAGCCACTCGGCCACGTCTCCGGCAGGCGCACCCGATAGCGGGTCGTCGCGCCGGGTGCAACGGCCGCCGTCGGGGTTTCGTCAGAAGCGGAAGCTGGCCCTGAGCAGCAGGGCGTAGCGGATGTAGTCGTCGATCATTTCCGCGTCGCCTTCGATCGACAACATGCCCAGCTCGTTGCCCAGATTCATGCGGAATCCGAGGATCGGACCGCCGCCCTCGATGGTGTCGCCCATCAGCACGAAGGGCGCGCCGCCGGAGGTGAAGCGGGCCACCGTCTCACCCGGATCGAACGAGATGTTCTGCTTCCAGCCCACGCGCAGTTCCGGGCGGAACCAGTAGTTCTCGCCGAAACCGACACCCAGATTGACGGCGGCCGTCGCGGCGAACAGGTGCCCGTCGCGGTCGTCGATGGTCAGGTCGAAGCCGTCGCCGCCGCCCTCTTCAGTGCGTCCGTCCTCGCTGAGCGAGAAATATTCGACGATGGCTTCAGGGCGGATCGAATAGCGGCCGAAGTGGCGCTCGTAATTGGCGCCGGCCGCGGCCGCGAGGGAGAAGCCGTTCCACTCCGCCTCATTGGTGCGGAACAGGCCACCGCCAACGAAGCTGCGGCTGGCGTCGAAGAAGGCGTAGCCGGCGGCCGCGCGGCCCCAGATGTTCCAGTTCTGACCCTGGGCGCGGTAGTAGAGGCCGAGTTCGACCAGATTGGCCGACAGCACCTCCTCGGCGCGGGAGGAGTCGTCTTCCAGATCGGAGGACGTGAAGGCGGTCGAGATGCCGAATGCGCCCATGGAGGTGCCGCGTTCGACGCCGCCGGCGATGCCGAAGCCTTCGGATTCGAAGCCATAGGACTGGCCGCGATCCTTTTCGGCGTAGAAGTTGATCTCCTGCAGCCAGGCGCTGGTCTCGCCCGGACGCGCGGTGTCGTTGCGGCCGTTGAGGGCGCGCGTGACGGCGTCGACGCCGCTTGCGAGCGACATCAGCGGGCCCCCTGAGTGATCGGGCAGCATCTGTTCGTAGAGCTCGATGAAGCCTTCGCGCTCGATCTGGGCGAGGAAGACGTCCCGCAGTTCCTCATCGGACCTCAAGGCATCGTAGACGCCGTCATAGGCGGCGTTCTCGACGTCGATGAAGCCGATCTCCTCGCCGGTGCGACGGCGGGCGTCGATATAGATCTGGCCGGCGGCCTGATCGATGCCTGCCTCGGTCACGAAGAGATAGGGCGAGTTCTCGGCCAGGGAGTCTGCGTCGAGATCACCCACCACCAGATTGTCGGCATCGACCACGACAAAGCGCTCGGCGTCGTCCAGCAGTGACGCAAACTGCAGGCCCAGGCCGGCTCCGTCGGCGAATGTCGCCGTGCCGTTGACGCGGAAGCCGCCACGCGAATCGTTCTCGGGATCGACGGTGAGGACCAGGTCGCCGTCGGCCCCCACATTCAGGGAGCTGACGTCGATCGACTGGGTCTGGCGTGCGTCCAGCGTTCCATCGGAGACGTCGATATCCAGCAGGCCGTCGGTGTCGGACAGGGCGCCGATCACCCGTGCGCCACCAGAAACCATCAGGGAATCCTGGCCGTCGCCGAAGCTGATGGCGCCTTGTACGCTGCCGTTGCGGATATCGACGACATCCGCCCCGGAGCCGAGGAGGATGTCGCCCAGGATCGCGGGTTCATCAGCGTCGGCCACACCGTCTTCGTCGGCGTCAGCCGGAGGATTGGTGTCTGGATCGCCGTCGTCCTCGAAGGGTATTCCCTGCTGCACCAGGGTTACGCCCGAGGTGTTGGCGCTGACGTCGATGGCGATGGCCCGGCCCGTGATCGGTTCGTCGCCGGTTTGCCCCTCGGAAACAGTGCGCGTGACCTGAGCGATGATCCGCCCGTCGTTTTGGATTTCACTGAGCGTGCCGCTTTCGTCGCGTACCGCCACAGCATCGCCGACCTCGCCCGCAGTCCTGACGGAAACGAGGCCGTTCACGTTCTCGAAGCGGTTTACCTGGGCCCCTTCTCGGATCAGGATGCCCGTCGCGGAATCGGCCCCTTCGGTAACGGCCGTGGCCCCGATCTCTCCGGTATTGGAGAAAACAGGGGCGGTGGCGCCGGCCCCGATCGAGAAGGCTGTCGCGCTCTCCTCGAAGGCGTTGGCCGTCACCGTCCCTTCGTTGCGCACCCCCCCGGCAATGTTGACGGCGTGACCTCCGTCAACGCCGATCCTCACGGCCGTCGCCGCGTAGTCATCGTAGACGCCGGAGGCGAGCACCGTCCCGCGATTGATGAAACCAAAGGCCTCGGCGCCTTCGCCGACGGCGCCCAACGCAATGTCGCGCTCGGAGGAGCCGATCTCGATGGCGGGCGACGATCCGAAAGATGTGATCGACGTCAGCGCCGTCGTCTTCATCCTCGTCTTCGTCTTCGTCTTCGTCGTCTTCGTCATCCTCATCCACCGGCGGAGCAGGAGGCGGAATGTCGAGAAGAACGCCTCCCGCGACATTGCCCGCAACGCGCAATGCGGGGCCGCCGACCATCAGATCATCGTCGTCGAGATTGTCGATCGCCTCTTGGGAACTCGGATGGTTCACATAGCGGAACCCCGTCGCGATCATCGTCGACTGGATGGTCAGGGGGCCGTCGATATCGCCCGTGATGTTGGCACCGACGGCTCCCTCGCCCAGAGCCGAGACATTGCCGCTGAGGAACAC
>CAXBPJ010000228.1:0-3925 GCA_963977325.1 uncultured Brevundimonas sp.
ACAGCCCAGGGTCCAGGCCGCCTATGGCGTCGATACCCAGTCGCTGAACCTGCCCAGAGGGCGCTCCGCCGCCATCGACCTGCCGGTCGACGCCCGCGACGTGATCATCTCCAACCCGGCCGTCGCCGAGGCCATGCTGCACTCGCCGCGCCGCATCACCGTCATCGGCATCGCGCCGGGTGAGACGGATGCGGTCTTCCTCGACGCCGCCGGACGGCCGATCCTCAATCTCTCCATCCGCGTTGACGCGGGGGTGCATGCTCTCAGCGACACCCTGGCCCGGCTGGCGCCCGGCGCCAATGTGCGCGTCGAGGCGGTGAACGAGAGCCTCATTCTGACCGGCACCGTCTCCAGCCCCGGCGAGTCCGACCGCGTGACCCAGATCGCGCGCCAGTTCGTCGAAGAGCCCGAGCGCGTCATCAACATGCTGAACGTGTCCGGTTCCGACCAGGTCATGCTCCGCGTCAAGGTCGTTGAGGTGCAGCGCAACGTCGTCAAACAGCTGGGTGTCGACATCAGCGCCCTGATCGGCGACGGCGGCGACGGCAGCTTCCGGCTGCTCAACACCGCCACCTTCGGCATCGCCGGCAGCCAGCTGGGCGGCGGCGGCTTCACCTACACCAATCCCGCCCCGGACAGCCTCACGGCCGGCCTTCGCGCCTTCGAGCGCGCCGGTCTGGTTCGCACCCTGGCCGAGCCCAACCTGACGGCCACCAACGGCGAGAACGCCGACTTCTTGGCCGGCGGCGAGTTTCCGGTGCCGACCGGCCGCGATCAGGAAGGCAATATCCAGATCGAGTTCAAGCCCTACGGCGTGCGCTTGGCCTTCCGGCCGATCGTCCTGTCCGAAGGCCGGATTTCGCTGCAGCTTTCGACGGAAGTCTCCGAGCTGACCACCGATGGCGCCTTCACCCTGGGCGGCACCGCCGAGAACGCCCTGGTCATCCCGGCCCTGAACGTGCGTCGGACCCAAACCACGGTCGAGATGCCGTCGGGCAGCGCCCTGATGATCTCCGGCCTGCTTCGCGAACAGACGCGCCAGACCATCGATGGTTTGCCTGGCCTAGGATCGGTGCCGGTCATCGGCGGACTGTTCCGCTCACGCGATTATCTGTCGGGCGAGACCGAGCTGGTCTTCATTGTCGAGCCCTATGTGGTGTCGCCGACCGCGCCGGGCCGCCTACAGACCCCGGCCGATGGCCTGGAAGTCGCTCACGACGCCCAGACCCTGCTGCTCGGCCAGCTCAACCGCGCCTATGGCCCGCCCGCCGGCGGCCAGCCCGCCGGCTCGTGGCAGGGCCCGGTCGGCTATGTGATCGAATGAGGACGCCCCCGATGTCGCGATCCGCCTCCGCTCGTCTCCTGATCCTGGGATCGGCCGCCTTCGCGCTCGGCGCCTGCGCCACCGCGCCGTCGGGACCGATCCCGATCAATCCGACGTCCCGCTACACCCTGCAGGTCGAGCCGGGCGTCGATCGCATCGCCCTGGCCGTCCACGAACAGGGCCTGTCGGCCAATCAGCACGCCGCCCTGCGCGACCTGGCGCACCGCTTCGCCTATGAGGGCGCTCCGGCCATCATCGTCGAGGCTCCCTCGGGGGGCGATCCGATCGCCGGCGAGCACGCCTGGCGCGTCAAGGCCGCCCTGGAGGCGGAGGGACTGCATCCCGATGCGGTGATCGTGCAGGCTTATGCTGCGCCCAATCCGCGCGCACCGGTCCTGGCCGGATTCGAGACGCTTCAGGCCTATGTTCCGCAGTGCGGACGCGAGTGGTCGGCTTTCACCGCCACGGGTTCGAACCAGCCCAATGTCAACTTCGGCTGCGCCACCACGGCCAATATGGCGGCCCAGATCGCCAATCCGCGCGACATCCTGCGTCCGCGCGACATGACCCCGCCGGACGGCAATCGTCGGGCCACCGTCTTCGACAGCTACCGCGCGGGCGAACAGACCTCTGCGGATCAAGAGCCTCTTCTGGGCAGCGATGTCGCCCAGGCGGTGGAATAGGGCGCGATATGAGCAGCTTCGCCAACCAACGCTTCGACACCTTTGAGGACGAATTCGACCTCGACATGGAGCTCGGCGCCGCGCCGCCGCACCCGGCTGATGCGGCCGCCTCGCGAGAGCCGCTGCAGTTTCTGAGCCCGACCGGCGCCGCCGCGCCCGCGGCCGATCCGGAACCGTCGCACGAACCGCTCCCCGCCGCCGTTCCGGAACGGCCCGCCATCGCGCCGGTCGAGACCAGCCTGGCGCCGATGGGCAATCCTGCCGCGGGCTACAATCCCGTCGGGGAACTGGTCGCCAGCGCCCAAGGCGCGCTGGGCGAGGTGATGGTGCCGCGCATCGCCATCCACGTCTTCGCCGAGCGCCAGGACACGCTCGCCGCCGCCGAGCGCGCCGGGCAGGACCGTCGCCTGGCCCGCGCCTCGACCCAGATCCGCGTCGGCGGCGTGCCCGCCGCCGTCGAATCCTACGGCCATGAGCCGACCCCGCCGCTGATCGTGGTCGAGTGCCTGTCCGATCCCCAGACGCTGCTAGGCGAGATCGAACGCCTGGCCGAAGTCTGCGACATGGGCACCAAGGTGGTTGTCATCGGCGCCACCAACGACATCCTGCTGTATCGCGAGCTGATGCGACGCGGGGTCAGCGAGTACCTGGTCGCCCCGATTCAGCCGCTGCAGCTGATCTCGGCCATCGGAGGACTGTTCTCCGACCCGGCCCAGCCCTTTGTCGGCCGGACCATCGCCTTCGTCGGTGCGCGCGGCGGCGCGGGCTCCTCGGCCGTGGCTCACAACACCGCCTACGCCATTTCCGAGCGGATCGGCGCCAACACCGTCATCGTCGACTACGACCTGCCCTTCGGCACCGCCGGGCTGGACTTCAACCAAGACCCGATCTCCGGCGTCGCCGATGCGCTCAGCCAGCCGGACCGCGTCGACGCCACGCTCCTGGACCGAATGATGGTCCGCTGCACGGACAAGCTCAGCCTGTTCGCGGCCCCCGCCACCCTGGATGGCGACTGGGACATTCCCTCCGAGGCCTTCGAGGAGGTCACCACTCAGATCCGTGGCACCGCCCCCTTTGTTGTGCTGGACCTCCCGCATATCTGGAGCGGCTGGATGCGCCGCACCCTGATCTCGGCCGACGAGGTGGTGGTCGTGGCCACGCCCGACCTGGCGTCCTTGCGCAACGCCAAGAACATGATCGATCTGATCAAACAGGCTCGGCCCAACGACGCGCCGCCGCGCCTGGTGCTGAACCAGGTCGGCGCGCCCGGTCGCCCGGAAATTCCCGCCAAGGAGTTCGGCGCGGCCATCGGGGTGCACCCGTCGCTGACCATCCCGTTCGACGCCAAACTATTCGGCGCGGCGGCCAACAACGGTCAGATGATCTTGGACGCCGGCGCCAAGTCCAAGCCCGCGGAGGGCTTCGAGACCCTGGCCCAGATCGTCACCAATCGCGAGCTGCCCGCCGCCCAGACCAAAGGCGCCAAGCCCGGCAAGCCCGCCAAGGCCGACAAGCCGGCTCCGGCCAAGGGCCAGTCCATCTTCGCCCGCTTCCTGAAGCGGTGACGGCGAACCGAGGAGAGTAGCGCGTGGCATTCGGAAAACGCTCCGGCGGCGATGCGGGCCTGGCCCCGCGCCCGGCTCCCGCGGCTGCCGCCGAGCCGTCGGAGGCTTCGCGTTCCCAATCGGCGGCCGAGGCGCCGCGCCCGGCCGCGCCCAAGCCTCAGAGCAAGCCGCAGGCCGAACGTCTCGACGCTCTCGCCGCCAAGCCCTCTGCTCGCCCCGGTCCGAAGGCCACCACCGGACTGGAGCAGCTGAAGAAGGCCCAGCAGGTCACCGAGATCGTCCGCGAACAGTCGGACTATTACCACGCGACCAAGACGACCATCTTCAACGCCCTGATGAACACGATCGACCTG
>CAXBPJ010000229.1:0-3922 GCA_963977325.1 uncultured Brevundimonas sp.
CCCCCGCGTCATCCACCCCCTCCCGCAGGCTCGGCCCGCCATTGATGACGTCGATGGCCAGGCGGCCGAAGGCGTATTCGTACGGGAAGTCGCGCCACAGCGGATAGTCGGGATAAAGCCGCCGGATCGCCTTGAAGGCCAGGGCCTGCACCCGCCACGGCCTGAAGGCCGCGTGGTCGTAGGCCGGGCCCTCGCAGTGGATCTGCACGCCGTTACACAGCTGGCATGTTTGTGAAAGGTCGGCTGGAACCACAGGTCGCGCAGGATGCAGCCGTCCAGCCACTGCGGCGCCACACGCCGCATCTCGGCGATCACCTTGCGGGCGTCGATGTCCGGCGCGCCGAACAGCTCCAGCGGCCGCGTCGTCCCGCGCCCCTCGGACAAGGTCGTGCCCTCCAGCATCACCGTGCCGGCATAAGCCCGGGCCATGCTGACGTTCGGCGCATTGGGGCTGGGGTTGATCCACGGCCGCTCCAGCAACGGCCAGCCGAAGCCCGGCCCTTCATCCGGCCGCCAGCCTTCCATAGTTATCACGCGGTAATCGACGTCGATCTTGAAGTGATGGATGAACCACTGCCCCATCTCGCCCAGGGTCATGCCGTGCCGCATCGGCATCGGCCCGGCGCCGACGAAGCTCTCCTGACCGGCCACCAGGGTCAGACCCTCGACCGGCCGGCCGGCCGGATTGGGCCGGTCCAGCACCCAGACCTCCTTGCCGTGCTGAGCGGCGGCTTCCAGCACATAGAGCAGGGTCGTCACGAAGGTGTAGATGCGGCAGCCCACGTCCTGCAGATCGACCAGCAGCACGTCGAACGTGCCCATCCACTGGCCGCGCGGCCGCCGGACCTCGCCGTACAGGCTGAAGACGGGGATGCCGTGCACCGCGTCGGTCTCGTCCGGGCTCTCCATCATATTGTCCTGAAGGTCGCCCTTCATGCCGTGCTGCGGCCCGAAGGCGGCGGTGAGCTTGATGTCGGGACATGCCGCCAGCGCGTCCAGCGAGTGGGTCAGGTCGGCGGTGACCGAGGCCGGATGGCCCAGAAGCGCCACACGTCGCCCCTCCAGCGCGCGCCGCAGCTCCGGCTCGGTCAGCAGACGATCGATGCCGAACTTCATGGATGCTCCGGAGGCAGGTCGAGAACGAACGAGTCGCGATGGTGGAAGTCCGGCTTATCCGACGGATGCGCCAGCGCCCAATAGGATTTCGAGCCGTCCCTCATCTCGATCACCGCCGACACGCCAATGCGCCCAGCGCCCGGCGGCAGATCGATCCAGCCTTCCAGCGCCACAAGGTCAGAGGCCCCGTCCAGACCGTCGATCGTAACGATCTCGGCGGCCTGGACCATGCCCTCGCGGTAGCCGTCGAAGCGGTAGCTGGCCCACTGCCCGGATGGCGACAGGTTGAATTCCCGATAGCCGTCGTCGGTCAGCACGAAAGCCTCGAAACAGGTGCGCTCCCACAGACCGTCGCGTCGGGCGGGATTGGCTGAGGCAGGCCAGGCGATGCCGTCGACATCGCCCTCGACCACGAACCGCAGCCACAGGCGGTCGCCGCGCCGCTCGACCATGGCGTTGAGCTTCAGCGCAAGAGGCCCTCCGAATGCCTTGAGAGCGCATACCGTCGCCCCATGGTTCAGGGCACGAACCAGACGAAGCAGAAGGCGCTTCCCATCGTCCGACGTGGAGATGAGGCAGGCGTCGCCCCATTCGTTCACGGCGGCGAATGGCTCTCCGGCGATACGGACCGTGGCGCTCGGGCCGTGGTCATCAACCGCCCAGGAGCCAAAATTCGACAGCGTCGTCTGCCGAACCCGGTCGATCTCTTCTGACGAAAACTCAAGCGAAACACCGTCACCCAGAAATACGATTTCGCCCGCCGGCTGAGGCTCATGCATCCGCAGCATCCCTTTCTGGCCTAGCGCTGCCCACTCGCGAGAAGCAGACGGCGATCACCACGCTGAAGGGGATAACGGCCAGGATTACCGTCCGGAGCAGTTGCGGATCGCTGCTCTCCAGAATGCCCCAGCCGGCGCCGAAGGCCTGCTGGGTGGTCATGAACACCAGGTGGAAGCCGATCGGCGCCCACAGACTGCTGGTCACCAACCTGAGGATTCCTAGGACCACGCCGAAGGTAGCGATGAACGAGGCGTCCATCAGTCCCTCGACCGCCCCGATCGTCAGGGCGAACAGCATGAACAGGGCCGCCTGGACCAGGATGGCCGGCCACGGCCCCATCATGCGGCCGAGACGCGCCTGAATCAGGCCGCGAAACACCAGCTCCTCCGTCAAGGCCTCGGCGAGGAACACCAGACCGGCGAGCATCGCCAGACTGGACAGAATGGTCATGGGATTGGCGACGGTCCGAACTTCGATAACGTCCGCAACGATACAGCCGCCCAGCGCCAGGGCGGCCGGACCGGCGTAGGCGATCAGGCCGATCAGGCAAGCGCGGACCGGACGACCCGTCGTCATGGCCAGGTCCGCCGCCGTCGATCGGTCGCAGCCCCACAGAGCCAGGAGGGCCGCGATCACCCCGCCCGCGACGATCAGGGCGAAGATCAGCTGCTCCGAGCGCGGACCCGTCTCCCATAGGGCGGACGCCTCAATGGACACGCGCCAGAGCAGGACGGCGTAGAGCAAGGCCCCCGCGATCATCAGCCCGTTGCGCTTCGTCTCGGTCATGCGTTCGTCCCCCTTCGCCGCATGGATCGGCCCGTGCTACACGCCCCCTCCCCTTCCCGCCAAGCCACGCCGATCCGATGACCGACCAGCCCGTCTTCACGTCCGACTTCCTCAAGACGCTGCAGGCACGCGGCTATATCCATCAGATCACCCATCCGGCCGAGCTGGACGCGGCGGCCGGGGCGGGCGTGGTCGCCGGCTATATCGGCTTCGACGCCACGGCCCCCAGCCTGCATGTCGGCAGCCTGATCCAGATCATGATGCTGCGCCGGCTGCAGCAGGCCGGCCATCGGCCCATCGTGGTCATGGGCGGCGGCACCACCAAGGTCGGCGACCCGACCGGCAAGGACGCCTCGCGGCCCCAGCTGACCGACGCCGACATCGCCGCGAACATCGCCTCGATCCGCACCGTGTTCGAGAAATTCCTGACCTTCGGCGACGGGCCGACCGACGCCGTCATGATCGACAATGACGACTGGCTGTCGACCTATGGCTATGTCCAGTTCCTGCGGGATTACGGCACGCACTTCACCGTCAACCGCATGCTGAGCTTCGACTCGGTCAAGCTGCGCCTTGAGCGCGAGCAGCCGATGACCTTCCTGGAGTTCAACTACATGCTGATGCAGTCGGTGGACTTCCTGGAGCTGAACCGGCGCCTGAACGTGACCCTGCAGATGGGCGGGTCGGACCAGTGGGGGAACATCACCTCGGGGGTCGATCTGGTGCGTCGCGTGGATCAGAAGGCCGCCTTCGGCCTGACCACGCCGCTCTTGACCACGGCGTCCGGCGGCAAGATGGGCAAGACGGCTCAGGGCGCCATCTGGCTGAACGCGGATCAGCTCAGCCCCTACGCTTACTGGCAGTTCTGGCGGAACGTCGACGACGCAGACGTGGGCCGGTTCCTGCGCCTGTTCACCGACCTGTCTCTGGACGAGATCGCGGCGCTGGAGGCGCTTGAAGGCGCGGCCATCAACGACGCCAAGAAGGCCCTGGCCGACGCGGCGACCACCATGCTGCACGGCGCGGACGAGGCGGCCGAGGCGCGGGCGCGGTCAGAGTCTGCTTTCGAGCGAGGGGAGACGCCTGAGCTGCAGTCTTATAATTTCGACTGGGCAGGCGAAGATGGATTTGTCCGACGCACACCCGAAGCACTTGTGAAAGCTGCAGAAATTTCTTCGATCAAAGACGCCAAACACTCGATCGCAAATGGCGAAATTCGCATCAACGGGGCGCTCGTTAA
>CAXBPJ010000230.1:0-3915 GCA_963977325.1 uncultured Brevundimonas sp.
GACGCCGTCTCGGCGGCGTGGCCCTTGCCCTCCTTCATGCGCACGGCCTCTTCGACCGCGATCTCGCAGAAGGGATTCATGCTCATCTTGACGTTGGCCAGGTCGACGCCGGTCTGGTCGGCCTTGACGCGCGCCTTGACGTTTGAGTCGATCACCCGTTTGACGGGGACGAGAACCTTCATGCCTTTGCAGCCTCTCTGGTGCGAGGCGGCCGTCACCCGGTCCAACGCCAGAGACCGGCCGCAATGGTGTGGCAGGGGACATGGAACGGCCCGTGCGGGCTGTCAACGTAACGCGACGTGAACCTCGACCCGGAGCCGAAGCCCATGCGCAATCTGAGCATGAGACGCCTGACCCTGATGTTCGCCGCCTGTTTCGCGGTGGTTCTGGCCGGCATCTTCGCCTTCGAGCACTTCTTCGCCGATCCGCGCGATCGCTGCGAGGCCGAGGGCGGCTGGTACGATCTGTCGGGCCGGGAGTGCGCCATCCCAATCTACATCCCCGATATCACCGGGCGGGAACCGGGAGAGAGCCGGGAAGCCGCCTCGCGCCGCCAGGCCCAGGAGTTGGTCGAGATCGAACGCCGGATCGCGGCGGGAGAGGCCGCCCGCGACGCCGAGGCGGCCGCCCAGAGAGAGGCGCTCAAGGAAGGTTAGGCGTCCCAGCGCTCGGCGCCGCCATAGGCGTCGATCGACCGGAACAGGGCGGTGATCAGGCCCTTTTCTTCAAGGGTGATCTCGGGTTTCCAGAGATCGAAGATCAGGATGATCCGATCCTCGCTTCCGTCATTCCACGCCTCGTGCTCGAGGGTGTCGTCGAACGCCCACGCCTGGCCCTCGACCCATTGGCGAGTCTCATCGCCGACGCGGAAGCCGCAGCCGCGCGGCACGATCAGCGGCAGGTGGCCGATCAGGCGGGTGTTGATCAGGCCGGTGTGGGGCGGAATGCGCGCGCCAGGCTTGAGGCGCGAGAACAGGATCGACGGCGTCCGCCCCTCGATGCGTGTCATTTCGACCTCGGCCAGGGCCGCGAGGGTGCGCGGGAAGCGCGCCGCCGCCGCCTGCTCAACCCCGTCTTTCCACAGATAGAGCGCGCCCCAATCGGGATTGCCCATCATGCCGGCCTGGCCGTGGTTCGGCCGATTGTCGCGCGCCTCGACATAGGGCGCAAAGCCATCGCCTCTGGCCAGCTCGGCCATCAGTTCGGCGCGTATGTCTTCGGTCCGCGCCTCCAGCGCCTCGATCCAACGGAGGTCGGCGCGGTCGCGAAATTCGATGTCGGCCAGCCCAGGAAAGAAATAATACCGCGGCTCCTGGCGAAAGATTCGGCCCTGGCCGGTGGCGAGGTCGAGTGATCGGGCGAAGCGGCGGCTGGAGGTTTCGGGATCGAACCCGGCCTCGGCCGCCGCCCTGCGGATGTGATCGGCGAAGGCCCGGGCGCTGTCGGCCACGGCCGCTTCGGCGCGGCGCAGCTCGACGACGACCTCGGGGGCCGGGGCCTGCCCTTCCGCGGCGCGCAGGGCGGCTCGGTAGAAGGTCGTCGCCGACCTCTCGTCGGCCCGCCGGGTCAGGAGATCGCCCTTGAGAATCAGGCCGCGCAGATGCCTGGGTTGTTGCTTCAGGGTCTGATCGACGGCCGACAGCGCGCCATCGTCGTCCCTCGCTCCGCGACAGGCGTAGGCGAGGGCAAGCCACACATCGGCGTCAGCGCGGCCACTGGCGGCGACGAGGCGGAGATGAGAAACGGCGGCGGCGAAGTCACCGGCGCGGAGGGCGGCTAGCCCATGATCGGCGGCGGACTGAAGGCGGGCGAGGCCGGCCGTGTCGGTCATGCGACACAGGGTTCCCCCGACCGGTGTTCTTCGTCAAGCCGATATGTGCGGCGACGGGGCTACTGATCCTCGTCGAACCGGCCTTCAACCAAGGCGACCAGCGCCTCCACCGCCTGTTCGGCGTCGGGCCCCTCGGCCTCGATGTGAATGCCGCAGCCGATCCCGGCGCCGAGCATCAGCAGGCCCATGATCGACAGGGCGTTGACGGTCTGATCGTCGCGGGTGACCCGGATGTCGCTTTCGAAGCTGGACGCCAGTTTGACGAACTTGGCCGAGGCGCGGGCGTGAAGGCCGCGGGCGTTGCAGATGTCGGCGGTCCCCTTGGCGGTCAGGCTCATTTCTCGCCCGCCAGAACCCAGGAGGCCACAGAGATGTATTTGCGGCCTGCATCCTGAGCGTGGGCCACGCAGGTCTCGAGCGGCTCGCGCACCCGCACACTGGCCAGCTTAATCAGCATGGGCAGGTTCAGACCGGCGATGACCTCGGCCTTGGTCTGCTCCATCACCGAGATGGCCAGGTTCGAGGGCGTGCCGCCAAACATGTCGGTGAGCAGGATCACGCCATGGCCGTCGTCGACGGCCGAGGCGGCCTCGACGATGTCGCGGCGGCGCCGCTCCATGTCGTCATCCGGCCCGATGCAGATGGCCGCTACCCCCCGCTGGGGACCGACGACATGTTCCATGGCCGATAGGAATTCGGAGGCGAGGCCCCCGTGGGTGACGATGACCAGGCCGATCATGAAGCTTGCAATTCCCGCCCCGTGGCGCCGCAACCGGGTCAGCCCCAACCCGCGAAAGGGCGCCTTTTAGGTCAATCCTTCCCGGAACGGAAGCGGTCGAACGCCGCAGCCACCCGCGCGGGCGCCGACGCCTCGAGCGGCGACAGGCGAATGAGGGGCAAAGACGCTCCTGACAGAGACAGCCGCTCCGGCTCCGGCAGTCGCTCGGGCGATCCCTGGTCGCAGGTCACGGCCAGGACCAGACGCGCCTGAGGCAAGGGCGAGCGCGATACGAGACCCAGACCACGGACCTCCATCCGCCCGACGATAGCGGCCGGGGCTTGCGCATAAAGCCGACCCGCCGACCGAAATATCTCGGCGTAGTCGTCCGCCACCAGTCGCCAGCCGGCGTCCAGCATTCGAAGCAGCAGGTCGCTCTTGCCGCAGCCGGGCTTCCCGATCAGCGCCACCCCGCCCCAGCCGAACGCCGCAGGCCGCGCGGCGACGGTGGCGTGAACGGCGGCCATCAGCGAGGCTCGGGCAGGGCGACGGTGAACCGGGCGCCGACGATTTCGCCCTCCGGGTCGGTTCGGTTTTCGGCGGTCACGCGTCCGTCATGGGCCTCGACGATCTGGCGGGTGATCGACAGGCCCAGGCCTGAATTGCCGCCGAATTTCGCGCCCTTGGGCCGCGAGGTGTAGAAGCGATCGAACACCGTCTCCAGGTTTTCGGACGGAATGCCGGGCCCCTCGTCCTCGACGCGGACGCGGATTGGCAGCGGCTCGCCCTCGGCGCGTTCGAGGAAGACGGCGACCGGCCGGCCGGGAGGGCTGAAAGATCGGGCGTTATCGATGAGATTGCGGAATACCTGACCCAGCGGGGTCTCGCGCCCGACGACAACGCCGCGCGGACGCCCGCCCTTGGCCGGCGGTTCCAGACGATCGATCAGCCGCACCGGCGCCTCACCGGGCTTGGACGTGGTCTCGTACACGGTGACGATCTCGCCCAGCAGCTTGGACAGATCGACAGGTCGCGGAGCGTCGCGGCTCAGTTCGGCGTCGAGCCGTGATGCGTTGGAGATGTCGGTGATCAGCCGGTCGAGCCGCCGAACATCAGCCTGCACCACGGCGATCAGCCGCGCCTTTTTCTGTGGTTCTTCGATCAGATCGAGGGTTTCCAGCGCCGAGCGGATCGAGGTGAGCGGATTCTTGATCTCGTGCGACACATCGGCGGCGAAGGCCTCGATCGCGTCCATCCGGTCCGACAGGGTGGCGGTCATGGTCTCGAGCGACCGCGCCAGATTGCCGATCTCGTCCTTGCGGTCCTCGAGGTCAGGCAGGGAGATGGCGCGGCTGCGCTGCATCCG
>CAXBPJ010000231.1:0-3898 GCA_963977325.1 uncultured Brevundimonas sp.
GTTTCTGGTGCGCGAGGCGTCCGCCGCCGAGGCGGCCGCTCCCGCCGTCGCCGCCACGCCGTCGCTCGCCACCCGGTCCGGCGAAGGGCGGGCCATGGCCGCCGGGGCGCCGTTCGGCTCGGCCGTGATCGCGGGGGACGACCTGTTCGCGGGCCGCGCCGAGGAGGCCAATTTGGCGCTTGAGGCCCTGACCGGCCCGGCCGCCTCGCGCGACGCGGCCTTCGGACATCTGTTCAGGCCATCGGCCTGCTGGCCGGCGGGGTCGCCCACGACTTCAACAATCTGCTCACCGCCATCGAGATGCAGCTGGACGCCCTGCTGCAACGCCACCCCGTGGGCGATCCCTCCTATGAGGGGCTGAATGAGATCCGAAAGACGGGCCACCGCTCCGCCGACCTCGTCAGAAAGCTGCTCGCCTTCTCCTCCAAACAGACCGCCCGCCGCGAGCGCCTGGATCTTGGCGAGCTGATCTCCGAATTCGAGGTCCTGCTGCGTCGCCTGATGCGCGAGGATGTCCGGCTCGAGACCGACTACGGCCCCGACCTGCCCGCCGTCGTCGCCGACAAGAGCCAGGTCGAGACCGCCGTCATGAACCTGGCCGTCAACGCCCGCGACGCCATGCGCGGCGTGGTCGAGCCGGGCGCCGGCGTGGTCCGCATCCAGACGCGGCGCCTGGACCAGACCGCCGCCGAAATCCTCGGCTGGCCCTCCGCCCCGGCCGAGGGCGCCGCCCTGATCGAGGTCTCCGACACCGGCCCCGGCATCCCGCCCGACCTCCTGGACAAGATCTTCGAGCCCTTCTTCACCACCAAGGCGGTGGGCGAGGGCACCGGCATGGGCCTGGCCACCGTCTATGGCATCGTCCAGCAGGCCCATGGCCACATCACCGTCGGCAATCTGGAGGGCGCGGGCGCCGTCTTCCGCATCTTCCTGCCCATCGCCTCGGAGGGCGAGCTGGCCCAGGTCGCGCCGGTCGAGCCGCAAAAGGCCGTGCCGCGCGACCTGTCCGGCGCCGGCCGCATCCTGTTCGTCGAGGACGAGGCCGCCGTGCGCGGCATCGCCGCCCGCCTGCTGCGCGAGCGCGGCTATGACGTCATCGAGGCCGCCGACGGCGAGGAGGCGCTGGAGCTGGCCGAGGCCAACGCCGGCCAGATCGACATGCTGATCTCCGACGTCATCATGCCGGGCCTCGACGGCCCCGCCCTGCTGAAAAAGGCCCGCCCGTGGCTGGGCGACATCCCGGTGATGTTCATCTCCGGCTACGCCGAAAGCGACTTCTCCGACCTGCTGGAGGACGAGAAAAACGTCTCCTTCCTGCCCAAACCGCTGAACATCAAGACGCTGGCGGAGCGGGTGAAAATGTCGCTGCGGGCGGAGTAGGGGCGCGGCTCAACTTGTTTCGTCAGGCGGGCGCATGCCGCAGCTATGTTGCTGCATTGGAAGGAGAATGAATACCAGCGAGTTCATTATGGCCATATAGCGGCTATTGCCTGATCCGCAGTTTGGGCGACTGTCTCTTTGGTCGCGCTTGGCTCGATCCGGCGTAAGGTCCTTGGACACTAAGTTTGCACTCGGGCTGTAGCTATCGAGCCTAGGGCTGAAATATTCGCCACACGATTGTATGGGATTTGGGCATGCAAACCATCGATATTGTCGGTTACATCTCGCGAATCGCCTTCCAAAGCGGTCTTGAGCTGACCATGCGTCAAGGTGACATCCTTGTCGTTGTCGGGCCGAACAACGCTGGCAAGAGCCGATCCCTCCAAAACATCTCATCGTCTCTTCGATCCCGAGAAGTGGGGGTTGTGGTGAAGGAGGCAGATTTTGTCCGCGTAACTCCGGTCGATACAGTTGCGGCCTGGATGGATCCCTTTCGCGCAACAAACGGCTTGGTATCACTTGGAAATTCAGCTTTCCCATTTCATATGCTGAAGACCTATTGGGGTGACTCTCAGGCACAACTCGGAGACTTCTTTCACGGTCGATCGGTTTCTGAACTGACGACGAGGGCACGCTTAGCAGACTGCGACCCCGTGCCGAATTACGAACGCCGCGATCCCTTTTCTGCGCATCATCCCTTTCAGCATTTCCACCACGACGACCAGCTGGAATTGAAAGCGTCCAAGCTTTTTCGTCGGGCATTCAAACAAGACTTGGTGATCCACCCGGGGAATTCGCAGAACATCCCTGCTTACGTCGGCAAACGCCCTAAACCTGAACACGGGGAAGACCGACGCTCCGCCACCTATCTCGATCGCATTGAGGCGTTGGACAGGCTTGAGGACCAAGGGGACGGGATGCGTAGCTTCGCTTCCATCCTTGGCCGCGTCTTAGCAGAACGACGACCGGTGATAGTCATCGACGAACCCGAAGCCTTTCTGCACCCACCTCAGGCAAGGCTGCTGGCAGAGATCATCGGCTCCGAGGCAGCCGACCGACAAATTCTACTGGCCACTCACAGCAGCGACGTTCTGCAAGGCCTTCTAGCAAAGCATGCTGAACGAATCTCCGTGGTTCGGTTGACGCGGACTCGCAACGGGGGCGGAGCAGTCCTCTTGGCTCAGAAGAAGCTGCAAGATCTTTGGAAGGATCCGATCCTGCGCTTCAGCAACGTCATGGATGGTCTTTTCCACGATGCGGTCATCGTGACGGAGGCGGATGCGGACTGCCGCTTTTACGAATCCTTAGCTGCCGCTTCGACCAAGCCAGAAATGATACCAGACATTCACTACACATATAGTAGCGGTAAGGATCGGCTGGCGGTCGTAGTGACCGCTCTCCGCGCTTTGAAGGTACCGGTAGTCACTGTCGCTGACTTCGACCTGCTGAACGATGAGAGAACTCTCTCCCGCATTGTCGAAGCTCATGGCGGGGTATGGGCTAAGCTCGAACTCGACTGGAAGGAGGTGAAGGCTGCGGTTGAGAAGACCGCTAATTTCGTCGGTGCTGACCAGTTTAAGACCGAAATGGCGCGCCTTACCAAAACGATCAAGCCTGGCGGTGCGGTTGATAAGGCGACGCTTTCAAAGATAAAAGTGCTCGCGCGTAATGCTTCGCCTTGGGATCATGTCAAACAGAGCGGCTTGGCCAGTTTACCAAACGGTCCCGCAACATTGGCTGCCAAGACATTGCTCGACAGATTGAAGGCGATCGGGATTTTCGTGGCACCAGTCGGGGAAATGGAGGGGTTTTGCCGAACGGTTGGTGGACATGGGCCGCGCTGGGTAGCCGAGGTCACTAAAAAGGACTTAGCAGCGGACCCGGAGCTTGCCGCAGCCCGAGCTTTCTCTAGCGAAATCGTGGCACACATCCGCAAGCGCCTAAACTGATCGTCCTCCGTTAACGCATTCGATCCGCCAATTGATCGCTCGCCGCGACCGGTAATTTCTCACACCCCCACAAACGCTCCGCCCACTCCGCCACCTGCGCGTCCTCGATCTTGGCAAACAGCACGCTCGGGGTCGACACCGCCCGGCTCTTCGGCAGTGCGTCCAGCGACAGCGTTCCAGCCTCGGCCTAGCCCCGCGTGCAGTCCCAGGTTTGGAACTCGTGGGCGATGCAGCGGTCGATCAGGGTACGCCAGACCGGTTCGGCGATGTCGGGCGACAGGCCGGCGGGGGCGGCGGCGGCCAGCACCTTGGCCACCACATCCTCAATGCGGGCGTCGTCATGGACGACGTCGCGGCTGGGCTTGATGCGGGCGGCGGCGTCCATGTAGCGCTGGCGTTCGGCCAGCAGCGTGACCAGGGCGCGGTCCAGGGCGTCGACGCCGTGTCGCACCTCAGCCATCGTCGCCGCCTCTTCGGGCGCGACGCGCGGATCGATCGACAGGGTCGTGGGCGCGCCGCTCATCCGACGAAGGCCCGTTCCAGCACGAACTCGCCGGGCTCGGCGTTCG
>CAXBPJ010000232.1:0-3895 GCA_963977325.1 uncultured Brevundimonas sp.
GATGCGGCCGAAGAAGGCGCGGGTCAGATAGGGCCGCCCCCACTTCCGTGACCCGGTGTCCATGTAGAACTCAAAGAAGGCGTCCCAGTGCGCCGGTTCGATCTCGCCGCCGGTCAGCACGCGAATATCCAGCCCGGCCTCGGCGTCCCGCCGCTCACGCCGGATGGCCTTCCTCCGGTTCTGGCTTAGGGTCGCCAGAAAGGCGTCGAAATCGGCGTATTCCCGGTTCTCCCAGACGAACTGCATGTCCCGCCGGGCCAGATATCCGGCCTCGTCCAGGGCTTGCGCGTCGTCCGCCTCCGGAAAGGTGACGTGCAGCGAAGACACCCCCATCTGCTCAGCCAGAGCGACCGCCCCATGGGCCAGCGCCTGTTTCACCGCCCCCTCTCCCGCCCCCGGCCGGGCCAGCAGGCGCGGCCCCGTCACCGGCGTGAACGGCACGGCCCCCAGCAGCTTGGGATAATACCGCCCGCCCGCCCGCTCGAACGCATCGGCCCACGAGTGGTCGAACACGTACTCGCCCTGGCTGTGGCCCTTCAGATAGAGCGGCATGACGCCCAGAACGGCGCCGTCCTCGATCTTCAGCGCCAGATGGCGCGGCGCCCAGCCGGCCTCGGGCGCGACCGAGCCGGACACCTCGCAGGCTTCCAGAAAATCATAGCCGACGAACGGATCGCCGGTGGGTGCGGCGCACGCCTCCCACGCCTCACGGCCGATCTCGCGGATCGCGCCGTGGACACTGAGGGAAAAACTCAATTCCGCTCATCCCGGCGAAAGCCGGGACCCAGTGCTTTGGGTGAAGGTTCTCGCCGCGAAAACGCCGAGCCAAATCCCGGATACCCGCGCAGCAACAGAACTGGGTCCCGGCTTTCGCCGGGATGAGCGGGTTTCAAAATGGGTCTCACCGCACCTCGACGACGGCGTCCACCTCGACGGCGAAGCCGAGCGGCAGACGATAGACGCCGACGGCCGACCGGGCGTGACGGCCCTTGTCGCCGAACACCTCGACCATCAGGTCCGAGCAGCCGTTGATGACCTGGGGGATATCGGTGAAGTCGCCGGCGGCCTGGACGAAGCCCCCCAGCTTGATGACCCGAACCACGCGCTCCAGGTCGCCGTCGCAGGCGGCCTTGATCTGGGCCAGCAGGTTGACGCCGCACATCCGCGCGCCGGCCTTGGCCGTCTCCAGATCGACGTCGTCGCCCACCGTGCCCTTCAGTCCGCCCGAGGCGTCGTTCGACAGCTGGCCGGAGATGTGAACCAGGTTCCCGGTCTTCACCCAAGGCACATAGTTGGCCACGGCCTTGGCCGGTTCGGGCAGGTCGATGCCGAGTTCGGCGAGGCGGGCGTCGATGGACATGGGCGGCTCCTGATTGATCTTGGCCCGGATTTAGGCGGCCGGAGGCGCGGCGTCCCCCCCCGCCATCGCCCACCCGCCCCGCCTTGACCTCGCCCCTTCGGACCCTCAGCTTCCCGGCGGATTTCGAGGAGCCCTCCATGCCCATCTCCGACACGCCGGTGCTGTCGCGCCCGTCCGGATCGCTGCTGACCCTGATCGCCAATACCCCGATGGTCGAGGTCACACGCCTGGACACCGGCCCGTGCCGCCTGTTCCTGAAGCTTGAGAGCCAGAACCCCGGCGGCTCGATCAAGGACCGCATCGCCGTCTCCATGATCGAGGCGGCTGAGCGCGAGGGCTGGCTGAAGCCGGGCGGCACGATCGTCGAAGCCACGGCGGGCAACACCGGCCTGGCCCTCGCCCTGGTCGGCCAGCAGAAGGGCTACAAGGTCCTGCTCGTCATCCCCGACAAGATGTCCAAGGAAAAGATCCAGCATCTCAGGGCGATGGGCGCGGATGTTCGCCTGACACGCTCGGACGTGCCCCACGGACATCCGGAGTACTACACGGACATGGCCGAGCGCTTGGCCCAACAGATCCCCGGCGGCTACTACGTCAACCAGTTCGCCAACGACGCGAATTCCGAAGCCCATGTGAAGACCACGGGCCCCGAGATCTGGGAGCAGACCGGCGGTCAGGTCGACGCCTTCGTCGCCGGCATCGGCTCGGGCGGCACCATCACCGGCGTCGCCAGGTATCTGAAATCGCGGGGCTCCAAGGCCGAAATCATCCTCGCAGACCCGGTCGGCTCCACCCTCGCCGGCATCGTCAACGAGGGCGTGCCGGGACCGGAGGGCAGCTATACGGTCGAGGGCATCGGCCAGAACTTCGTGCCCGACACCGCCGACATCACCCTGATCGACCGCGCCTATTCCATCCCCGACGCCGAGGCCATCGCCACGGTCCGCGAGCTACTGCTGAAAGAAGGCATCCTGGCCGGCTCCTCCTCCGGCACCCTGATCGCCTCGGCCCTGCGCTGGTGCCGCGAACAGACCGAGGCCAGGACCTGCGTCACCCTGGTCTGCGACACCGGGGCCAAATACCTTTCCAAGGTCTACAATGACGCCTGGCTGGCCGATCAGGGCCTGGGCGAGCGCGACATCCACGGCGATCTGTCCGACCTGATCACCCGCAAGTACGAGAAGGGCGACGTGGTCTCGGCGACCGCCGGCGACACTCTGGACACCGCCTTCAAGCGCATGCGCGGGGCGGACGTGTCCCAGCTCCCGATCATCGACGACGGCCGCCTGGTCGGCATCATCGACGAGAGCGACATCGTCCACGTCATGAACACCGACGCCATCACCCGCGAGGCCCGATTCAAGAAGCCGGTCGGCGAGGTCATGACCCGCGATCTCGACACGCTCCAGGTCAGCGAACCCCTGGACGCCCTGATCCCCATCTTCGACCGCGACCGCGTCGCCCTGGTGCTGGACGGCGAACAGTTCGTCGGCCTGATCACCCGCACCGACCTGATCAACCACCTCAGCCTGAACCGTTAAGCGCATGACCGACCGCAAGAACAGCCAGGGCTTCTCCACCCGCGCCATCCACGCCGGCCAGCGGCCCGATCCGACCACGGGCGCGGTGATGACGCCGATCTACGCCACCTCGACCTACGCCCAGGAGAGCCCGGGCGTGAATAAGGGCTATGAGTATGCGCGCGGCAAGAACCCGACGCGCGAGGCTTTCGAGGCCTGTATCGCCGATCTGGAGGGCGGGACGCACGGCTTCGGCTTCGCCTCGGGCATGGCCGCCACCTCGACGGCGCTGGAGCTGCTGGACGCCGGTGATCACATCGTCACCGGCGACGACCTGTACGGCGGCTCCTGGCGGCTTTTCGAGCGGGTCCGGCGCCGCTCCATGGGCCTGGACTTCGGCTATGTCGACATGAGCGACCCCGCCGCCGTCGAGGCCGCGATCACCGACAAGACCCGGCTGCTGTGGGTCGAGACCCCGACCAACCCCCTGATGAAGCTGGCCGACATCGCCGCGCTGTCGAAGATCGCCAGGGCGCGCGGCCTGCTGCTGGTCGTCGACAACACCTTCGCCACGCCCTTCTGCCAGCAGCCGCTCGCCCTCGGCGCCGACATCGTCATGCATTCGGCGACCAAATATCTGAACGGCCACTCCGACATCATCGGCGGCGCCCTGGTCACCGGCGATGCCGACCTCGCGACGCGGATCAAGTTCCTGCAGAACTCCGTCGGCGGCGTCATGGGCCCGTTCGACGCCTTCCTCGCCAACCGGGGCCTCAAGACCCTGGCCCTGCGCATGAAGGCCCACTGCGACAACGCCCTGGCCGTGGCCCGCTGGCTGGAGAGCCGCGCCGGCGTCGCCCGCGTCGTCTACCCCGGCCTGATCGCCCACCCGCAGCACGAACTGGCTTCGCGTCAGATGACCGGCGGCTTCGGCGGCATGGTCACGGTCATCCTCGACGGCGATCTGGCGCGCACCAAACAGGTGCTGGAGAGGGTTCAGGTCTTCACCCTGGCC
>CAXBPJ010000233.1:0-3886 GCA_963977325.1 uncultured Brevundimonas sp.
CCGCGCCCGGGGCGACGACACACCGATCGTGGCCCTGACCGCCAACGCCTTCGCCGAGGACCGCCGCGCCTGCCTGGAGGCCGGCATGGACGACCATCTGGTCAAGCCGCTGGAGCCCGAAGCGCTAAGAGCCGTGTTGACCCGCTGGACGCAGGGCCGCGCGCGCGCCAGACTCGCCTCCTGATTTGAGGGCGCAATCCCGCGTCCCGCGGGGAAGCGCCTGCTGAACCCTTCTGACACCCCGCCTTCCGGACCTCGCGCGAGCGGGCCGCAGTCAACCGGTGTCGAAGGCGAATCCGCGCTTCCCACCCCCGCTGCGCCGGTGCGCGCCAGCGCGGGCTGGAAAGACGTCCTGACGTCTCTTTCTCAGCGGCGGGTGCTGATCGCTCTGATCATCGGCTTCGGGTCGGGCCTGCCGTTCATGCTGGTCGGCAATACGCTGGGAATCTGGCTGCGCGAGGAAGGGACGGAGCTGGCGGCCATCGGCTTCATCTCCTGGGTGGGCCTCGCTTACTCGTTCAAGTTTCTCTGGGCGCCCGTCATCGACCGGGTGGACGTACCCTTGCTGGGGCGGTTGGGCAGGCGTCGAGGCTGGTTGCTGCTTTCCCAGTTGATGGTGGGCGCATCGTTGATCGCCATGGCGCTGATCGGCCCCACGGGCGGGCTGACGCTTCTGGGGATCGCCGCGCTCGCGACCGCCTTCTCGTCCGCCACCCAAGACATTGTCGCGGACGCGTGGCGTATCGAAAGCGCGCAGAGCGACGAAGACCAGGGACTGCTGACCGCCTCCTTCCAGTTGGGCTATCGATTCGCGATCCTGGCCGGCAACGCGCTGATCCTCTTTCTCGCCGCCGCGCTCGGATGGAACGCGGCCTACGGCCTTTTCGGCGTGGCCATGGCCGTGGTCATCGCTGCGACCCTTTTCGCGCGCGAGCCGGTCGATCGCCGCACTCTCGCTCAGGTCACGGGTCAAGTGTCGTTGCTCAGCCCTCGGGGACTGATCGACGCTATCGTCGGCCCCTTCGCGGCCTTCATGAAAACCCACGGAGCGGCCGCCGTCCTGATGCTGGCTGCGATCAGCCTGTATCGGCTGCCCGATTTCGTCATGGGGCCGATGGTAGGTCCTTTCTACACCGATCTGGGCCTCAGCAAGGAGGCGATCGGCGCCATGCGGCTCAGCGCCGGCATTGTCGGCACCTTGCTCGGGATCACGGCCGGAGGTCTGTGCTCGATCAAGTTTGGGTTCGGCCGCACCCTGCTGTTCGGCGCGTTGGTGGGGCCGATGTCGAACCTGGGCTACACCATCATGGCCATGGTCGGACTATCGACCCCCGTGTTCGGGGCGGTGCTGTTCGTGGAGAACTTTTCGGAGGGCTTCGCTGGCGCCGCTCTGGTCGCTTACATGGCGAGCCTGACCAGCCTCGGCTACACGGCGACCCAGTATGCGCTGCTCAGTTCATTCTACGCTCTCTTGGGCAAGTTCCTGAAGGGCTTCTCGGGCGTTGCCGTGGAAGGGCTGCAACAGGGACGAGCGCTGATGGAGGCGTACGCCATCTTCTTCGCCTGCACCGCGGCGGTGGGCATTCCAGCCTTGGTCCTCTGCTGGCTGTTGGAACGCCGGGTACGTCGTGCCCGGCTCGTCGCAGCGGCGCCGGCGACCTCCTGACGCGCGACGCCGCGTCTGTCGGCCTGGCGGTGGACACAGTCACGTTGGAGGCGCACACCGTGGCCGTTCACGCCTCGGGGTCCGCGCCATGGAATTCGACGCCCTGCTGCTGTCGCGGCTGCAGTTCGCCTTCACTGTCGCTTTTCACATCCTGTTCCCGGCCTTCACCATCGGGCTGGCGGCGTTTCTCGCCGTGCTGGAAGGGCTATGGCTGGCGACCCGGCGCGAGGCGTTCAAGACCCTCTATCTGTTCTGGGTGAAGATCTTCGCCATCAGCTTCGGCATGGGCGTCGTGTCGGGGGTGGTGCTCAGCTATCAGTTCGGCACCAACTGGTCGGAGTTCATCCGACTGACCGGCGGGGTGATCGGACCTTTGCTGGCCTATGAGGTGCTGACCGCCTTCTTCCTGGAGGCGTCCTTCCTGGGGGTCATGCTGTTCGGGTGGAGGAAAGTGGGCGAGAAGCTGCATTTTCTCGCCACCTGCATCGTGGCGGTCGGCACCTCCATCTCGGCCTTCTGGATCCTGTCGGCAAACAGCTGGATGCAGACGCCCCAGGGCTATGAGATTCTGGCCGATGGGACCTTCCTGGCCACCGACTTCTGGGCCGTGGTGTTCAACCCAAGCTTTCCCTCGCGGCTGGTGCACATGCTGCTGGCGGCGTTTCTGACCACCGCCCTGGTCGTCGGCGCCGCCTCGGCCTTCCGCCTGCTGAAAGGACGCGACAAGCCCGGCGCCGGCGAGAGCCGCATTTCGCTCGCCATGGCCGTGGGTCTGATCTGCGTCGTCGCCCCGCTGCAGCTGCTGGCCGGCCACTGGTCGGGCGAGGTGGCCCACCACCACCAGCCGTCTAAGACCGCCGCCATCGAGGGCTATTGGGAGAGCCGCGCGGACCAGCCGCTGCACCTCTTCGGCATTCCCGACCGCGAGACCCAGTCCAACCATTTTGAGGTCTCCATCCCCGGCGTCGGCAACCTGATCCAGAACGTGCCCAGGGACGAGGTCATCGTCGGCCTCGACAGCCTCGAGCGCGCAGACCAGCCGCCGGTGTTCATGGTGTTCTGGGCCTTTCGCATCATGGTCGGCCTGGGCCTGCTGATGATCGCGCTCGGCGCCTGGGGCGTGTGGCTGCTGATCCGGCGCAGGCTGTTCGAGGATCGCTGGTTCCAGCGCTTCGCCATCGCTATGGGCCCGGCCGGCTTCGTCGCCGTCATCTCGGGCTGGATCGTCACCGAGGTCGGACGCCAGCCCTGGGTGGTCTATGGCGTGCTCCGAACCGCCGACGCCGTGTCGCCCGTCACCGGCGGCGAGGTGGCGACATCGCTCGCCGTCTATATCAGCGTCTATGCCGTGGTCTTCACCGCCGGCGCCCTGTTCATCCTGCGCCTGATGGGAGCCGGCCCCGCCAGCGTCCTGACCCGCCCGACCGCGCCCGAACAGCGCGCGCCCGGCAGCGCCATGGCCCGCGCACCGGAGGACGACAGCGATCCTGACGAGCCTCCCGAGGATGTGCGCGGCGACGGGCCCGGAGGCCGGCTGTGACCCTCGATCTCCCCCTGATCTGGGCCGGGGCCATCGCCGTCGCGGTCATGCTCTATGTCGTGCTGGACGGCTTCGACCTCGGCATCGGCCTTCTGTTCCCCTTCGCCAGGTCGAAGGAGGAGCGGGACATCATGATGAACACGATCGCACCGGTCTGGGACGGCAACGAGACCTGGCTGGTGCTGGGCGGCGGGGGGCTGCTGGCCGCCTTCCCCCTGGCCTATTCGGTGCTGATGCCGGCCCTCTATCTGCCGGTGCTGATGATGCTGGCCGGCCTGATCCTGCGCGGCGTGGCCTTTGAGTTCCGCTTTCGCGCCAGAAAGCGCGGCCGCAAGTTCTGGACCCAGATGTTCGCGCTGGGCTCTTTTCTCGCCACCCTGGCCCAGGGCTTCATCCTGGGCGGCTTCATCCAGGGCGTGACGGTGCGCGAGGACCGGTTCGCGGGCGGGACCTTCGACTGGCTGACGCCCTATACGCTGCTGGTCGCCGCGGGTCTGCTGGCCGGATACGCCCTGCTGGGCGCCGCCTGGCTGATGCTCAAGACCGAGGACAATCTGCACGGCGACGCCCGACGCTGGGCGGCCCTCTCGGGGATCGCTACGGCGGGCCTCCTGGCGGCGGTCAGCATCGCCACCCTGTTCGCCCATCCGCGCCTGGCGTTGCGCTGGGGTTTCGACGTC
>CAXBPJ010000234.1:0-3880 GCA_963977325.1 uncultured Brevundimonas sp.
TTGCGGATATCGAGAATGGCCTCGTCCAGTTTGTCGGGCGTGACGCCCGAGGCGGCCAGCACCGTCTTGGCCACCCCGCCCTCGCGGGCCAGGGCCGCCAGCAGGCGCTCGGTGGTGACGAACTGGTCGCCGGCCTTTTTCGCCGCCTGTTCGGCCGAGGCGAAGACGCGGGCGGTGTCGCCGTCCAGATAGAGCTGGCCGCTTCCGCCCTCGACCTGGGCGCGCTTCGACAGCGCCGTCTCGATATCGGTTTCGGCGCGGGCGGGGTCGCCGCCGGCCTGGGTGACGAGATTGCGGGCGAGGCCGTCGCGGGCCTCGAGCAGCACCTTCAGCAGGTGTTCGGGCGCGAACTGCTGGTGACGGCGAGCCAGCGCCAGCGACTGGGCGGCCTGCACGGCCTGTTTGGCGCGGTCGGAATAAAGGTCGAGATTCATCTGTGGGCGTCCCCTCGGCATGAGCAGGACCGAAAGGTCGCCCTCGGCTGAGCGACGACCCTCGGCGCGTTCTAAATGGTGTGGCGTATCGGCCACACAAGAGCAGGAAGGCGGTCAGCCCGCCTGCTCCGTCATCGTGTAGGGCGGCTCGGTGTGGAGGTCGGCATGACCGCCCCGACGCAGGTGCTCCCGGTCGATCGACTCGACCAGCGCGACACCCTTCTCGCGACCGACCAGCTCAAGCAGCGCGTCGATCTTGGCCTCGACCCGGTCGTCGTTCTCCTTGGACGACGGCGAGCCGACGTAGAGGAAATAGGCCAGGCCGACGACCTGCCACAGCAACTGCAGAAATTCCGACTGCCAGTTCTCGAAGGTGTCGCGGCCCATCTCGACCAGATACGGCGTCAGCTGCGCGACTTCACCGTGCTGCTGGGCCTCGTCGACAAAGGCGAACCAGCCGAACATCCAGTGCAGGGTGATGGAGACGGCGAAGAAGCCGAGGGTGATCCAGGCGTAGGCGTATTTCTTCATGGCCAAGCTCCTGTTTGCCTGCGATCGAAACCTTCGCCGCGCGCCATTGGTTGCGGCGTCTTGTCGCGGCTGGCGTTCCGGGTCGATCGAAGCGCGGTCACCTTGGCCCCGTCGCTTGAGGGCGCTAGCGTCCGGGCGCCCCAGTCCCAGGACACCCCCATGAGCCTTCGCCTCAGCCGCCGCCACGCCCTGCTCGCCTCCGGGGCCTTGGCTTTGCCGAGTCGCGCCTTCGCCCAAGAGGCCGCGAACGACGCCGGCCGCGACCTGGCCGGCGAGGTCGACGCCTATGTGCGGCGGTGTCTGGCCGCCTGGCCGGATCAGCCGGCGCTGGGCGTGGCGGTGGTGGCCGATGGCCGGCCGCTGCTGACGCGGGGTTATGGCGTCAGGAAACAGGGCGCGGCGGCGCAGGTGGACGAACACACCCTGTTCGCCATCGCCTCCAACACCAAGAATGTCACCGCCGCGGCGATGGCCATGCTGGTCGACGAGGGCAAGGTGAAATGGGACACGCCCGTGCGCGACTACCTGCCCGGCTTCACCCTGTCGGATCCTGTGATCGGGGAGCGGATCACGGTCCGGGACACGCTCAGCCACCGGGCCGGGTTCGGCCTGGGCGCGGGCGACCTTCTGTTCTGGCCCAATTCGGACCGCACGCGGGCCGAGATCATGGCCGCCGTGCCCCATGTGCCGATCGAGGACCAGTTCCGGGCGCGATATCACTACTGCAACCTGATGTTCGTGGTCGCCGGCGAGGTGATCGCGGCGGTCTCCGGCATGCCGTGGGAGGACTTCGTCCAGACCCGCATCCTGGACCGCGTCGGCATGAGCGAGACCGTGCCCCTGATGAGCCGAGCTGACCCGACGAAGTCGGCCCTGCCGCACGGCCGGATCGCGCCGCTGCGCTATCAGGGACCGATGACCCTGCTGTCGGACACCATCGTCGGCATCTGGGACTGGGACGCGGCGGCGGCGGCGGGCGGCTTTTGTACCTCCGCCACCGACTGGGCCAAGTGGATCGGCGTGTGCCTGGCGGAGGGCGCGCTGCCGGACGGGACGCGGCTATTTTCTGAGGCCTCGGCGCGCGAGCTGTGGCGGCCGAACATCATCGCCGGATCGTCGCCGGGGCCGACGGCGGAGCTGCCGGGCCGGTCGATCGCCTCGACCTATGCGCTCGGCTGGCAGGTCCAGGACTATCGCGGCGAGCGGATGGTGACCCATGGCGGCGGCTCGCCGGGAGGAATCTCGGCCACGGTGCTGATCCCCGGCCGCAAGGTCGGCTTCTCCAACGCCGAGGAAAGCTATTTGCTAAGAAGCCTCAGGAGCGGCGTGGCCGACATCCTGATGGGAAAGGGCGAGGGCTTCGACTGGATCGCGGATTCGCAGCGGCTCGAAGCCGAGGGGCGCGAGAAATCCCTGGCCGCCGCGGCCGAGATCGACGCCAAACAGGCGGCGGGCGCGGCGCCGTCCCTGCCTCTGTCGGCCTACGCCGGGACGTGGCGCGATCCCTGGTACGGCGACATCGTCATCTCGCAACGCGACGGCGGCCTATGGCTGGACTTCACCCGGTCGCTGGCGCTGAAGGGACCGCTGGAGCCCTATGACGGCGACACCTTCCGCACGCGCTTCCCTGACAAGCGCGAAGAGGACACGTTCGTAATCTTCGAGATCGAGGACGGCCGTCCGGTACGCGCGACGATGAAGGGGGTCAGCCCCGACATCGACTTCAGCTACGACTATCAGGACCTGAGGTTGACCCGGGTCTGACGCCCCGGCGGTCGTCGCCACGACAGAGATGGGCATGAGTGAAACGTCCGACGTTACCGCCTTCGCCGAGCGCCGCTTCACGTCGGCCGATGGCCTGAGCCTGTTCGCGCGCGACCGAGCAGGCGTCGACGGACCGGCGCGGCTGCCGGTGATCGCCATCCACGGGCTGACGCGAAACAGCGCCGACTTCGAGGGCGTGGCGCCGAGGATCGCAGATATGGGGCGGCGGGTGATCTCGGTCGATGTCCGCGGGCGCGGACGGTCGGACCGGGCGCCCGATCCCATGAGCTATACGCCGCCGGTCTATGCCCAAGACGTGCTGGCCCTGATGGATCAGGCGGGCATAGGGCGGGCGATCTTTCTCGGCACCTCCATGGGCGGACTGATCACCATGGCGGTGGCGGCCACAGCCTCCGAGCGGGTGGCGGGATCGATCCTCAACGACATCGGCCCCGAGGTGGCCCCGGAGGGCCTGGCGCGGATCGCCGCCTATGCCGGGCAGAAGGTCGAGATCGAAAGCTGGGACGACGCCGCCGCCTATGCCCGGCGCATCAACCAGGGCGCCCTGCCGCACTATGACGAGGCCGACTGGATGGCCTTTGCGCGGCGGACGTTCCGGGAGGGTCCGGAAGGCGTTCCGGCGCTCGACTACGACCCCGACATCTCCGCGCCGATCCGGGCGGCGGGCAAGGACGCCCTGGTCCCCGACCTGTGGCCGGCCTTCCGCAATCTGGCCGAGGGGCGGCCGACCCTGCTGATCCGGGGCGCGACCTCCGACCTGCTCAGCCCCGCCATCGCCGAGCGGATGCAGGCCGAGGCGCCGGAGCTCAAGCGCGTCGACATCCCCGCCATCGGCCACGCCCCCATGCTGGATGAGCCCGAGAGCTGGGCGGCGATCGAGCGGTTTCTGTCGGACGCGCCCTGAGCTTGCTCCCCCGCGGGTGCTGGGGCATTGCCGCCCCATGCGCCTCGCCTTTCTCGGAACCCCCGACTTCGCCGTGCCGTCCCTGGCCGAGCTGATCGCCTCGGGCCATGAGGTGGTCGCCGCCTATAGCCAGCCGCCGCGTCCGCGCGGGCGTGGCCAGGCGCTGCAGCCCTCGCCGGTCCAGGCCTTCGCCGAGAGCATGGGCGTGCCGGTCTTCACCCCCGCC
>CAXBPJ010000235.1:0-3874 GCA_963977325.1 uncultured Brevundimonas sp.
CGACCGCGCCGAAGCTGTAGCGCAGGCCCAGGGTCACCGAGTGATCGCGGAAGTCGCCTTCGAAGGTTCCGAGCGCCGGGGCGCCGGTGGTGAAGGAATCCCACTCGGCGTCAGACGCCAGATAGCGGTAGGTCAGGTCCAGATTCGCACGCTCGCTGAGAGCGTAAGCGAAACCGGCCAAGCCCTGCCACGCGAAGCTCGACTTGTCATCGTCGACAGCCAGGGTCGCGTCGCGGTCGTTACGGATGTTGCCGATCGTATCAACGTTGAGACGATTGACGCCCACACCAGCACCGATGAACGGACGGAAGCGAGCGTCCGCCGAGCCGAAGTCGTAGATGGCGTTCAGCATCAGCGACGTCGACTCGATATCACCTTCCGGCGAGAAGCAGTCGCCCGAAGCCGGCGTCAGGTTGCAGAGACCCGACGGAGCCACGTCGCTGCCGCCTTGACGACGCACGGTGCCGATATCGCCCGAGCGGTAGCCGGCTTCAAATTCAGCCCGGAAGTTCGGGTTGAAGCGATAGCCGAGACGACCGAGGACGGTCCAACCGCCCTTGGACGAAGCCGACCAGTCCCAGACAGGACCGAGGTCCGACGTCATTTCGTAATCATCGACCCAGTGCGCACCGGCATCGACAGCGCCGTACCAGCCGTTTGGATCGGCTTGGGCGGCGCCAGCAGCCAGCAAGCCGGCGACGGCGGCGCTTGCGAGAAGCTTGACCTTCATATTGACCCTCATTCAGTGAGAAAAACTTAGATGCCCCACGCCGTCGCGCGGCGCCAGAGCAGACCGAACGAAGACGAACGGCGACGGTTCCTCGACTTCACACCGAATAGAGTGGTGTTGCGCCGAAGATACACCCTGCCGCGCGAGCGCGATCCGGATTGCCCTCCGGGTTGGTGATACAGCAAAGCTGCGGACTTGAACAGCGGCAACCTCCGCCTGCGCTCAGGTTTCGTGTCGCGCCGACACGGCGCGAAGGGTGGCCACGAAGTCGTCCCGCCAGACGCCGACGTCCGTGTCGCGCACCACCTGCATGAGCGACTCCCACTTCCGCCGGCGCTCCACCAACGGCATCACTAGCGCGCGCTTGATGGCGTCGGACAGCTCCTCGCGACTGAAAGGGTTCACCAGCAGGGCTTCCCCCATCTGCTCGGCGGCGCCGGCGAAACGCGACAGGATCAGCACCCCGGGGTCCTCGGGCGACTGCGCTGCGACATACTCCTTGGCCACCAGGTTCATGCCGTCTCGCAACGGGGTGACCAGTCCCACCTTGGCGGCGCGATAGACGCCGGCCAGTTGGTCGCGACGGAACGTGCGATTGAGATAGCGGATCGGCTGCCAGTCCATGTCGGCGTATTCGCCGTTAATCCGGCCCGACAGCGCATCGAGCCGCTGGCGGATGTCCTGATAGGTATCGACCTCGTCGCGGCTGATCGGCGTGACCTGAAGCAGGAACACCTCTCCGCGCATTTCGGGGTTGTCGTGCAGAAACTGCTCATAGCCGAGCATCCGCTGCTCAAGACCTTTGGAATAGTCGAGCCGATCCACGCCGACGATCATCGACCGGAAAGCGGAGGATGCCGCCATCCGGTCATAGGTCCGATTGCCCAGCGCCGAATTGCGGGCCTCGACGAAGGCGTCGACATCAATGCCGATCGGAAAGACCCCAGCCTGAACCGTCTTGCCGAACGCTTCCATAGCGTCGTTTGTCAGCAGTTTGCCGTGGATGTCTGGCTCAGACGCCACATAATCGCGAAACAGGTCCAGCCACTCGCGGGTGTGGAAGCCCAGCAGGTCGAAGTCGAACATCGATTCGACCAGCCGGCGATGATACGGCAGCGTCACCAGCAGCTGCCGCGCCGGCCAGGGCGTGTGCAGGAAGAAGCCGATCTTGTTGCCGATCCCGCGCCGCCGCAGATCCCGAGCCAGCGGGATCATGTGATAGTCGTGAATCCAGATCAGGTCATCGGGCTGGATCAGCGGCGCGAGAACCTCGGCGAACCGCGCGTTGGTGCGCTCATAGCCCTCGCCGTAGGATCGCTCGTACTCCGTCAGATCGACCCGATGGTGAAACAGGGGCCAGAGGGTCTTGTTGGCGTAGCCGTTGTAATACTCGCTTACGTCCTGGGCCTCGAGATCGACAAGCGCCACCGTCACGCCGGCCCGATCCTCGAACTGGGCCTCGGGCCTGAAGGTCTCGACCGTCTCTCCGGACCAGCCGAACCACAGCCCATCGTACTTCCTGAGCGCCGCAGACAAGGCCATGGCCAGGCCCCCCGCGGACCCGGCCGCCGGGTCCTTGGGCGCGGACACCCGGTTGGAGACGACGATCAGGCGACTCAACGCTCCCCTCCCCTCGCGCGGGTCATCGGGCCTCGGTCCAGGACCGA
Source organism: uncultured Brevundimonas sp. (assembly GCA_963977325.1). GTDB lineage: Bacteria > Pseudomonadota > Alphaproteobacteria > Caulobacterales > Caulobacteraceae > Brevundimonas. The sequence continues at coordinate 2,398 of CAXBPJ010000235.1, forward strand.
CTTAGCAGCACCGCGCAGTTGATGATGCCGACAAGCGAATAGGTCTGAGGATAGTTTCCCCACAGCTCGTTGGTCTCGATGGCGATGTCCTCGCTGAGCAGCCCGGCGTGGGTGCGGCGGCTGAGCATCTCCTCGAAGATTTCTCGCGCCTCTTGGGTGCGGCCGTTCAGGTGCAGCGCCTCGATGAACCAGAAGGTGCAGAAGTTGAACGCCGTCTCAGGCTCGCCGAAGTCGTCGGGTTCGACGTAACGGAACAGGTACGACCCCTTCTTGAGGTCGCGCTCGATGGCCTTGAACGTCTCTACCTGACGGGGGTCCATCGGGTCGAGGAAGCCGAGATCGACCAATTGCAGCAGGGAGGCGTCCAATTCGGTTCCGCCGAAACTTGCGGCGAAGCGGCCCTCGTCCTCCAGGAAGGCCTCCAGTTCGATGCGTTTGCGGATGGTCCGGGCGCGGTCGAACCAGACATCCGCGCGTTCCCGCAAACCCAGTTTCTCGGCCGCCTTGGCCAAGCGGTCGCAGGCGGCCCAGCACATGACCGAGGAATAGGTGTGCACCCGGGCGATGGTGCGGAACTCCCACAGGCCGGCGTCGGTCTGATCGTGCATGGCGAAGGCGCGCTCGCCGACCTTTTCCAGCGAGAAAAAGTCCTCGATCGAGCCGGGCCTCAGCAGCCGGTGATCCCAGAAAGCCTGGACCAGCGGCAGGACAATCTGGCCATAGACGTCGTGCTGCAGGTGCTCGTGGGCCTGGTTGCCGATGCGCACCGGCTTCATGCCGCGGTAGCCCTCGACCGTCTCGACGATCCGCTCGCCGATGCCGGGCTCGAGACCCACGCCATAGACCGGCTGGACATGGCCGCCGCCGGAATCGTCGACCAGGTTGCGCAGATAGCCGAGATAGTTCTCCAGAATATCGACCGCGCCCAGCCGGTTCAGCGCCCGCACCGTGTAATAAGCGTCGCGGATCCAGCAGTAGCGATAGTCCCAGTTGCGGCCGCTTTCGGGAAACTCCGGCACCGAAGTGGTCAGGGCCGCGACGATGGCCCCGGTCTCCTCATATGCGCAGAGCTTGAGCGTGATGGCGGCGCGGATCACCGCCTCCTGCCAGTCCAGCGGCAGGTAAAGCTTGCGCACCCAGTCCTGCCAATAGGCGATGGTTCGATCCAGAGACGCCTGAACCCCGGCGCCGACCTCCTGATCATAGCCCTCGTCCGGGCCCAGGAAGAAGGCGTAGGACCGCTCCAGCCTGAAGGTCCGCTCCTCCAAAACATGCGACACCGGGCAATCGGTGGTCAGGCGCAGGATGACGTCCTGGCAAAGGTAGCGGATGTGATTGGAGCCCGAGGTCCGCTCGGCGCGGCGCTCGCCCCACCCGGCCGCGGGCCTGAGACGAACGGTAACGCGCGGCGCCCCCTCCAGCGGTCGGATGACCCGACCGTAGGCCAGCGGCCGATAGGTACGGGAATGTTTGGGAT
>CAXBPJ010000236.1:0-3869 GCA_963977325.1 uncultured Brevundimonas sp.
ACAGATGCGCGCGCAATAGGGCCAGTGGACATAGAGGCCGACGCCCCGGGGGCGGTCCTCAAGCGCCTCACTCAAACAGCGCCGCCTTCAGCTTTTCGAAGGCGCGGGCGCGGTGGCTGAGGGCGTCCTTCTCGGCCGGGTCCATCTCGCCGAAAGTCTCCGATCGGCCCTCGGGCAAAAAGATGGGGTCGTAGCCGAAGCCCCGCTCGCCGCGTGGCGGAAAGACCAGCGTCCCGTCCACCCGACCCTCAACCACCACGCACGGCCCGTCGGGCCAGGCCACGGCCAGGGCGGAGGTGAACCAGGCGGCGCGGTCGCCGGAGCCGACCTCCTCCAGCCGCTCCTCAACCTTCTTCATGGCGTGGCCGAAGTCCTTGTCCGGGCCCGCCCAGCGCGCCGAGAAGATGCCGGGCGCGCCGTCCAGGGCCGCGACCGACAGGCCGGAATCGTCGGCGATGGCCACCAGCCCCGCGCGATCCGCGGCGGCCCGGGCCTTGAGCAGAGCGTTGCCCATGAAGGTCTGCTCCACCTCGTCAGGCTCGGGCAGGCCCAGGTCTCCGGCCGCGACGATGTCGAAGCGCCCATCGAGCAGGGCGGCGATCTCAACCGCCTTGCCTGGATTGTGGGTGGCGGCGATCAGCCGGGTTCCATTTTGAAGTTTCAGGCTCATGAAACCTTCCTTACAGGCCCGTAATCCATTGCGGAAGCTTAATCCCAATAAATCCGATGTAACTTGAGAACAGAGTGGCCCGGTCATACACATCATCTCAAGAACGAAGCCGAGACGTTCTTCGGAAGAACAACTTCCGGACTACAAGAAAAAGCGGCAAGCAAAACGATCAAACCGGGCAGTCCGGGGCGACACCCAAAGGAAAGACGGAGACTAACGATGAACACCATGAACGCTTCGCTGTGGATGGACCGGGTTGGCAACACGGTCATGAACGCTGTCCTGCTGGCCGGCCTGCCGATCGGCTTCATCGCCGCCCTGGTTCAGTCCTTCTGATCGCGTCGGCTTTGACGACGACCATGAAGGGCGCGACAAGGAGGTCCGCGCGCCGACATCCCCTCCGGCGCGCGGCCCCAACGGCCCGCAACCTCTGAGACCATGACCGACCAGCCCGGACAGACGCGAAATCACCGACGCGCTCCGGGCTTCGCCTTCAAGGCCCCGCATCTGAGGGCCCCGCACATCCCGACCCCGAGAGCCATGGGCCCGGGTTCGGTCGCCAGCCTCCTCAAGATCGCCCTCGACGTCGCCCATGTTCTACTGTGGCTGATGGCGGGCGTCCTGACCCTGGCCTTCATCACCTTCGTTTTCGTGCCTCTGGACAATCTGACCGTCGTTGACGGAGATCGGCAGTTGCCGCTCGTCCGATCGGTGGTGCTGTTCGGCATCGGCGCCTTCATCGCCTATTTCGGCGCCTTCATCCTGATCGTGCGCAATCTGCGCCAGATGTTCCGCACCCTGACCCAGGGCGACCCCTTTCACCCCCGCAACGTCACCCGACTGCGCCAGATCGGCTTGGTGCTGGCTACGGTCACCGGCGGGGTCTTCATCGTGCAGAGCTTCGTTAGTCGATCGGCGCTGGGCTATGTCGATCGACCCAGCGTCGGAGACCTGATGACCCCCCTGTTCGCCGTGCTGATCGTCTTCGTCCTGGCCGAGGTGTTCCGCGAGGGCGCCCGCCTGCGCCGCGAGAGCGAGCTGACCATCTGATGGCCATCCGCATCCAGCTCGACCGTCTGCTGCACGCTCGGCGCATGTCCCTGGCCGAACTGGCCGACCGGGTCGGCGTGACCGAGGCCAATCTGTCCATTCTCAAGACGGGCGGCGCGCGCGCGGTGCGGTTCTCGACCCTGGACGCCCTGTGCCGCGAACTGGACTGCCAGCCCGGCGATCTGGTGGTCTGGGAGCCGGGGCCGCTCACCTTCTCCGACGAGATCTAGGTCGTGGCGCGCGGCCTGACGCCCGACGACCGCCGCATCTGGAGCCGGGTCGCGGCCACCCTGGACACGACGCGAAAGCCCGCGCCGGTGGTCGAACCCGAAGCTCCCGCCAGGCCCCCGGCCGCCAGAACGACAATGAAGCCTCGCCCCACCCCGCCCGGCTATACGCCACCGCGTTCGACGCCGGCGCCCCGTCCCCATCCGACGCCCGAGGAACTGGAGCCCCGCCGCCAGCGTCGCCTGGCGCGCGAACGGGACCAGATCGACGCCCGTATCGATCTGCACGGTCACGGTCGCTTCCAGGCCCAGGACGCCCTGACCGCCTTCCTGACCGGCGCCCAAGCGCGCGGGCATTGCGCGGTCCTCGTCATCACGGGTCAGGGGCGGCGCGGTGGAGGCGTGATCCGCGCGTCGGTCCACGAATGGCTGACCGCCCACGCCCTGCGCGGTGTGGTCTCCGGCTTCGCGCCGGCGCACCGCCGTCACGGCGGCGATGGCGCGATCTATGTCACGCTGAAGCGGCGCGGCTGATCAGATCGTCAGGCCGTTGTCGGCCGTCAGATTCTTCAGCGACACCTGCGGACGCGGGCCCCAGTGGGCGATGACCTCCGACGCCGCCAGCGAGCCGAGGCGCCCCGCCTCGTCCAGCGACTTGCCCCGCGCCAGGCCCAGCAGGAAGCCGGCGGCGTACTGATCGCCGGCGCCGGTGGTGTCGATCACCTTGCCGACCGGATAGGCTTCGACGGCCACGCGCTGGTCGCCGCTCAGAACCACCGATCCCTTTTCACCGCGAGTCACCGCCGCCGTCTCCACCAGGGCGGCCAGCCGGTCGCAGCCGGCCTCGAAATCCTCGGTTTGAAACAGGGACGCCAGTTCGACCTCATTCGCCAGGACGATGTCGGCCGAGGTCTCGATGAAGGTCAGCAGTTCGGCCCGCCAGCGCTCGACCACAAAGGCGTCCGACAAGGTGATGGCCACCTTGCGCCCGGCCTGGTGGGCGGCCTGGGCGGCTCGCTCGAAGGCGGCGCGGGCCGGGGCCGGGTCGAACAGATAGCCCTCCAGATAGACGATGGCGCTCTCGGCGATCATGGCCGCATCGACGTCGTCGGCCGACAGCTGGTTGGCGGCGCCCAGGAAGGTGGCCATGGTCCGCTGGCCATCCGGCGTGACATTGATCAGGCAGCGGCCGGTGCCGGGTCCGGCCTTCAGCGGCGCGGTCTCGAACGCCACGCCCGCCGCGCGGATGTCGTGGGTGAAGACCTCGCCCAGGGTGTCCTGACTGACCTTGCCCAGATAGGCGGCGCGGCCGCCGAAGGAGGCGACGCCGGCCACGGTATTGCCGGCCGATCCGCCCGAGGCCTCCACGCCGGGAGCCATGGCGTCGTAGAGCGCCGCGCTCTGGGCCTCATCGACAAGCTGCATCGAGCCGGGCGCCAGCTGCTGAGTCGTGAGGAATGCAGGGTCGCAGGGGGCCAGCACATCGACGATGGCGTTGCCGACGGCGCAGACGTCATATCGGAGATCGGTCATGGCGGCGCTTTAGCGGCGCGGCGCGGCCGTGGCCAGTGGCGGCGGGGTAAGAGGGGCGCTATCGAACGGAGTATGGCCCGCCTCGCGATCCTCACCCCCGACCCCGCCGACCTGTCTTACGCCAGCCACTGGCCGGGGGTCGTCGAGCGGCTGACGGCGCCGCTGGCCGACGCCGGGCACGAGGTCAGCGCCACGCCCTGGACCGAGCATGGCGAGGACGCCTCGCGCCTGAAGGCCTTCGACCTGGTCCTGCCTCTGGTGGTCTGGGGCTACCACCGCGAGCACGCGCAGTGGCTGGCGGCCTGCGAGGCCTGGGGCCGCGCTGGACTGCCGGTGGCCAATCCGCCCTCGGTCCTCGCCTGGAATTCGGACAAGGCCTATCTCGCCCG
>CAXBPJ010000237.1:0-3869 GCA_963977325.1 uncultured Brevundimonas sp.
AATGTAGTGGAGGGGGGCTTCGTCGCCGCTTTACCGGAGCTGCTTAAGGCGGCGTCGATCGGGCGCCGGGTGGCGGGGCTGGACACCCAGGGACGCCGCGACGTGCTGGACCTGTTCACCAAGTCGGCCGGCGACTGGCTTGACGGCTGGTTCGAGAGCGCGCCGATCAAGGCGCTGTTCGGCTTCGACAGCGTGGTGGGCAACTACGCCAGCCCTTACACGCCCGGCTCGGCCTATGTGCTGCTGCACCACGTCTTTGGCGAGGTGAATGGAAAGCGCGGCGTCTGGGGCCACGCCCTCGGCGGCATGGGCGCCATCACCCAGGCGATGGCGCGGGCCTGCGCCGAGCAGGGGGTCGACATCCGGCTGGACAGTCCGGTGGCCGAGGTGCTGGTCGAGAAGGGCCGCGCGGTGGGAGTGGTGACGGAGGCGGGCGGAACGTTTCGGGGGCGGGCGGTGGTTTCGAACCTGCATCCGCGGCTGCTGTTCGAGCGGCTGGTCGATCCGGCCGTGGTTCCGGCGGACTTCAGCGAGCGAATCGGGCGCTATGCCTCGGGATCGGGCACCTTCCGGATGAATGTAGCGCTGGACCGGCTGCCCAGCTTCACCGCAAGGCCAGGAGAGGGCGATCACCTGACCGCCGGCATCATCGTGGCGCCGAGCCTGGCCTATATGGACCGGGCGCATCTGGACGCGCGGCTGCGCGGCTGGTCGAAACAGCCGATCGTGGAGATGCTGATCCCCTCGACCCTGGACGACAGCCTGGCGCCCGAAGGCAAACACGTCGCCAGCCTGTTCTGCCAGCACGTCGCGCCACAACTGGAGGACGGCGCCGGCTGGGACGATCACCGCGACACGGTGGCCGATCTGATGATCGAGACGGTCGACGCCGTCGCGCCGGGGTTCAAGCAGTCGGTGGTCGGCCGGCTGGCCCTGACACCGCTCGATCTGGAGCGGCGGTTCGGCCTGGTCGGCGGCGACATCTTCCACGGGCGGCTGAGCCTGGATCAGCTGTTCAGCGCCCGGCCGGTGATGGGCCACGCCGACCACCGCATGCCGGTTCCGGGCCTGTACCTGTGCGGATCAGGGGCGCATCCGGGCGGGGGCGTGACCGGCGCGCCGGGGCATAATGCGGCGACGGTTGTGCTGAAGGATTTGCGGCGCCGCTGATCGAGCTCCGAGCGATCTCCATCGACAAGCGCTTACGGCGATGCGACGCTCGCCACGGAACCACGGGCGGAGATTTCCATGCGGCGAACGGCGATGTTTCTCGGAGCGGCGCTGGCGCCGCTGCTGGTGGCGGGGGCGGCCCTGGCCCAGGAGCCGGAGGGGCCGGAGCGGGTCGCCCTGACCATCTACAACCAGAACATCGCCCTGGTGGAGGATGTGCGGACGCTGAATCTGCCGGCCGGGCGGACGCGCCAGACCTTTCCGGGCGTCTCGGCCGCCATCCGGCCCGAGACCGTCGGCATCGCGGGCGAGGGCCTGTCGGTGGTGGAGCAGAATTTCGATTACGACCTGCTGACACCCGACGCCTTGATGCAGGCGGCGGTGGGCGATGAGATCATGCTGGTGCGCACCAATCCGGGAACGGGCGCCGAGGAGACCATCCGCGCCACGGTGCTGGCCGCCAATCAGGGCGTGGTGCTGAGGATCGGCGACCGGGTCGAGGTGCTGCGCGACGACGGCGTGCCGACGCGGGTGATCTTCGATGAGGTGCCCGAGAACCTGCGCCCGCGTCCGACGCTGAGCGTGACCCTGGACGCCGAGCGGGCCGGGCCGCGCGAGACGACCCTGAGCTATCTGACCACCGGCCTGCAATGGAAGGCCGACTATGTGGCGCGGTTCGACGAGCGGGCCGGGCGGCTGGATCTGACCGGCTGGATCACCGTGACCAACAATTCAGGCTCCAGCTTCGAACAGGCCGATACGCGGGTGGTGGCGGGGGACGTGGCGCTGGTTCAGCAGGTCTACAATCCCTATGGCGGCGGTTATCCGTCCCCGCCACCGCCGCCCCGGGGCATCCCCGGCAATCGCGGCGACGGGACCGAAGCGGGCGGGCCGGGCGGACTGGCCGACGTCTATGTCTATCCGCTGCCCGAGCCGGTGACGGTGGCCAACGCCCAGACAAAGCAGGTGGGGCTGCTGGACGCCACGGGGGTCAGGGCCGCACGGCGCTATCGGGCCGAGATCCCGGGTTTCCAGACCTATGAACAGCCGGTCGCGGCGGATGTGGCCGTGGTGTTCTCAAACAGCCAGTCGACCGGCCTGGGCCGCGCCCTGCCGGCCGGGGTGATGCGGGTCTATATGCGCGACCAGGTCGGGGAGCCGCGCTTTATCGGCGAGGATCAGATCGACCACACCCCGGCGGGCTCGGAGATCGCCGTCACCACCGGCCAGGCCTTCGATGTGACGGTTCAGCCGCGCGTGGTGTCCGAAGAGCGGGCCGATCCGGCGCCGTGGGTGTGGTGGCGGACCCGCTATACCGTTGAGTACACGGTCCGGAACGCGCGCAGCGAGCCGGTGACGGTCGAGCTGCGCCAGCGCGGTCTCAGCCGCGAGACCGAGTTCGTGGAGGCGGGCGGGGGCGAGCTGCTGGACAGCCGCACGCTAGGCTGGTCGGTGCGGGTGCCGGCCAATGGCCAGACGGTGGTGCGGACCGTCGTCGATACGGGCTACTGACCCTGCGCGCTCTGCTCTTCGGCTTGGCGGTGGCGGGCGCCGCGGCGTCGGCTGTCGCGCAGCCGCTGGTCGTGTCCGAAGGGCCCGAGACGAGCGCGGTGGTCTTCTACCGCGACCGGCCGGTGTCGACCTCGCAGCTGCTCCAGAATGTGCGCGGCGGCTGGATCGACCCGGGACTGGGCCTGGGGCTGGTGGTGGAGCGGCGCACGATCGACATCCCGGCCGGCGAGGCGGTGATCCGGCTGGAGGGGCTGGCCGAGGGCGTCATCGCCGAGACCGCGACCATAGACGGCCTGCCCGCCGAGGTCGTGGAGCGGAACCTGGACTATGACCTGCTGTCGCCCGGCTCGCTGCTGGCGCGCTCGGTCGGCCAGCCGGTGACGGTGGTGCGCACCAACGTCGAGACGGGGGCCGAGACGGCGCGGCCGGCGGTGCTGCGCGCGGCGCCGCAGGGTGTGGTGGTCGAGGTCGACGGGCGGATCGAGGCGCTGGACTGCTCCGGCCTGACCGAGCGTATCGTGTTCGACCGCGTGCCCGAGGGCCTGGCCGAGCGGCCGACGCTGACGGTGCGGACCCGCTCCGAGCGGGCGCGGAGGGCGGAGGTGACCCTGGCCTATCTGGCCGGTGGGTTGATGTGGTCGGCGGATTATGTGGCGCGGATCAATCCGGATGGGGAGACGATGAGCCTGACCGGCTGGCTGACCCTGGCCAATGTCGGCGGATCGTCCTTTCCGGCGGCGCCGGTCCAGGCGGTGGCGGGGCGGTTCAATCGCGAGGCGGGAACCGATCCGGTTCAGCCCCGACCGACCTATGTGCAGCCCGCCTGCTGGCCGCAGGATACGACGACGAACAACGCCTTCGGGGTCGGGGCGGGACCACCCCCGCCGCCGGCTCCGGGAAGCCGGGTCGAACGCGCCGACTTCGCCAAGCTCGCGACCCAGAGCGACCTAGGCGACTACAAGCTCTACACCCTGCCGGAGCCGACCTCGGTCATGCCGCCCCAGACCAAGCAGGTGCGGTTCCTGGAGCAGCCGGCGGTGCGGTTCGACCGGCTGAACCGCTATCGGATCGACGAGTTCAACCTCGATCCGAACCGGATCGATACGACCGAACTGCTGGTCCGCACCCCCAACGAGCAGGGGCGCGGGCTGGGCCTGGCCCTGCCGGGCGGATCGGTGGCGGGGATG